>NZ_VIGS01000018.1:0-41206 GCF_006704135.1 Micrococcus sp. R8502A1 | reverse complement strand
ACATACCCACAAAATAAATCCCTTAATCTAAGAGATTCAAAATTTTTATCTTTCAAGCAGAAGGCCGCAGACGAGATGTAGCACCGTCTCGTGGGCTCGGAGAATGTGTATAAGAGACAGGGGCTGGACCATGCCCGCGAGTCTATCGGGGCGCCGGACGGGGTAGCCGGGACGCAGCGGCGCGGGGTCCGCTCAGGTGGAGAGGTCACCGAGCCGGACGAGCTCGCGGAACTCGGGGCTCGTCTCCTGCAGCCCGGCGAACGTGCCCTGGCCGATGATCCGCCCCTGGTCCATCAGCACGATCTGATCGCAGCGCTTGACCGTGGAGAGACGGTGGGCGACCACGATGACCGTGATCCGTCCGCGCAGCGACTCGATCACCTCGGTGACCCGGCGTTCCGTGAGGTTGTCGAGGGCCGACGTCGCCTCGTCGAGCACGAGGAGGCGGGGCCGCCGGAAGAGCGCGCGCGCGATGCCCAGGCGCTGGCGCTGGCCGCCGGAGACGCCCACGGCCCCTTCGCCGATCACGGTGTCCAGCCCGTCGGGGAGCTCGTCCAGCCACTGCCCCAGCTGGGCTTCACGCAGCACGCGCTCCACCTCGGCCCGGTCCGCCGTCTGGGCGGCCTCGACGTCCAGGAGCACGTTGTGCAGCACCGTCCCGTTGACCACGGTGACGGACTGCGGGACGAACGCCACGTTGTCCCACCAGCCGCGCGGGTTGGCCTCGAGCTCCACCCCGTCCACGTAGACCCCGCCGCGCTGGGCGTGGTGGAAGCCGATGACCAGGTCCACCAGGGTGGTCTTGCCGGCACCGCTGCCGCCCACGAAGGCGTACGAGGAGCCGAAGGGGATGCGCAGGTCGATGTCGCGCAGGACCGGCTCGGCCTTGCCGGGGTAGGTGAAGGACGCGTCCCGCACCTCGATGGACTCCTCGAACGTGATGCGTTCGTAGGGCCGGTCCGCCGCGTGCAGGACCGGCTGCGCGGCGGCGAGCTCCGCCGTCGTGCGCTCGAAGGCCGGCCAGGAGGTGCGGATCTCGTTGGTGGTGGCCATGAGAGCGGCCATGGACGGCAGCACACGGAAGCCGGCCATCGCGAGCAGGGCGAGCGAGCCGAACGCCTCCTCGCCGCGGCCCTGGATGAAGGCCACGGCCACGAGCGCCGCGATGGCGGCCACGAAGGCGACCTCGAGCACGTAGCGCGGCATCATCGTGAGGATCATCTTGAGCCGCGTGGCTTCGGCGCTCTCCATGCGGGCCGCGCGGTACTCCTCCATGAAGGCCGAGTCGTTGCCGCGGATCTTCACGTCCTTGTAGTTCTCCAGGCCCTGCAGCGCCGCCGTGTTGGCCCGCTCCCCCGCGGTCACCAGGGTCCAGCCCAGGCGGGAGGCCGGGCGGCGGATCACGGTCTTGATCACCCAGGCGACGGCGAGGAAGTACAGGGCCATCCCGAGCCCCGTCAGCGGCATGGCGACGCCCACCACGACCGCCACCGCGACGAGCGTCACGGCCTCCGTGAGGAACGTGACGGACGCGTTCACCACCCCCGTGTACGCCATGCTGGAGGTGCCGGTCACGTTGTTGACCAGGGTGCCGACCGTGCGCGTCAGGTGCAGGCCGTAGTCGGCCCGGAGGTAGTAGCGCAGCAGCGTGGCGGACGTGCGGATGAGGTTCTGGTTGGTGAACCCCATGGTCCACCAGCGGAACGCGAGCACCAGGATCGCCTTGAGCAGGAAGGCCAGCACGATCACGACGGCGAAGGCCACCGTCTGCTCCGGCACCGTCACGGCCCCGAATCGGGCCAGCAGCCCCTCGAGCGCCGGCGAGCCCAGCTCCCCCGAGGTCAGCAGGCTGACGAGCGGGAGGATCGAGGCGAGCGCCACCATCTCGAGGCCGGCCACGAGGACGGACCCGAGGACCACGAACACGAGGCGGATCCGCATGGGGCGGTCCACCAGGTACTGCGTTCCCTCGGGCAGCCGGGCTTTGAGGAGTCGGGTCAGCACGTCGCCCATCCTAGGGGCCGGGTCTGGATCCGCTTAGAACGCCCCGTACACCCGGGCGGTGTTCTCGCTCACCGCGCGGGCGAGGGCCGCCACGTCGTCTCCGCGCGTCTCCGCCATGCCCCGCAGCGTCAGCGGGATCAGGTAGGGCGCGTTGGGGCGGCCCCGATGCGGATGCGGTGTGAGGAAGGGCGCGTCCGTCTCCACGAGCAGCAGCTCGGCCGGGGCGATCCGCAGCGCCTCGCGCAGCTCGTCGTTGGCCTTGAAGGTGACGGGACCGGCGAAGGACATGTGCCAGCCGTGCTCGGCGCACGTGCGGGCCAGATCGGGGCCGCCCGAGAAGCAGTGGAACACCACGTGCGGGGGCAGCCCGCCGTCGGCCGCCTCCTCGAGCAGGATTCGGACGACGTCGTCGTGCGCGTCCCGGTCGTGGATCTGCAGGGCCGTGCCGAGTTCGCGGGCGAGTCGGATGTGCCGGCGGAAGGACTCCTGCTGCGCGGCGTGGCCGGCCTCGTCCTGCGTCCGGAAGTAGTCGAGGCCCGTCTCACCCACCGCGCGCACGCGGGGGTGGCGGGCGAGCTCCGCGATCTGCGCGAACGCCTCCTCGAACTCGCCGCGCTCGGCCAGCCGGGCCGCGTCGTTGGGGTGCAGCGCCACGGCCCCGAGCAGGCGGGGCTCGGCCTCGATCGCCGCGATCGTGAACCGGGCCGAGGCGACGTCGCAGCCCACCTGGACCGCGCCGACCACGCCCACGGCCTCCGCCGCGTCCATCGCCTGGTGGACGTCCACGCGGACCAGGCCGTCGCGGAAGTCCAGGTGCGTGTGGTTGTCCACGACGGGCACCGGCAGCGGCTCCGGTGCGGGCGGGTACTCGAGGCGCCGCCGACGTCCCGACTTCTCCTCCCGCGCGTCCCGGCGCGGGCCGCCGTCGTCGTCCGGCTGCGGGGCGGGGGCACGGTAGGCGAGGGGGGTCTCGGATGCGTGGGCCATGCACCCCACTCTAGGGAGCCGAACCCGGGCCCCCGACATGCCTCGGGGGCGGCATCGGGTGGTATCCACGTCGGATACCACCCGATACCGCCCCCGGAGGACACGGCTCGGCGCGAGGGTCAGGCCTTCGTGGCCGCCCACGGGTCGGCGATGCCGATGTACTGCACCGAGGTGTACTCCTCGATGCCCTCGGCGCCGCCCTCGCGGCCCAGGCCCGACTGCTTCACGCCGCCGAACGGCGCGGCCGGGTTGGAGATGACGCCCACGTTGTAGCCCATGAGGCCGAACTCGATGCTCTCGGCCACGCGGTACATCCGGGCCTGATCCTTGGTGAACACGTAGGAGGCGAGGCCGTACTCGGTGTCGTTGGCCATCTCGATGGCCTCCTCCTCGGAGGAGAAGGTCACGATCGGGGCCACGGGGCCGAAGATCTCCTGCTGGAGGATCGGGTTGCCCTTCTCCACCTTGATCGCGGTCGGCGCGTAGAAGTAGCCGTCGCCCTCGATCTTGTGGCCGCCGGTGAGCACCTCGCCGCCGGCCGCCACGGCGTCCTGGACGAGCTGGTCGATGTCGTCGCGCGCGCCCTCGTCCACGATCGGGCCGAGGGTGGACTCCGGGTCGGTGCCGCGCAGGGGCTTGAGCGCCTCGAGCTTGGCCACGAACTTCTGCGTGAACTCCTCGGCCACGTCCTCGTGCACGAGGAAGCGGTTGGCGGCGGTGCAGGCCTCGCCCATGTTGCGCATCTTCGCGGCGAAGGCGCCCTCGACGGCGGCGTCCAGGTCCGCGTCCTCGAAGACGATGAGCGGGGCGTTGCCGCCGAGCTCCATGGAGGTGCGCAGCACGTTGTCCGCCGCGTCCTTCATGAGGCGCACACCGACCGGGGTGGAACCGGTGAAGGACACCTTGCGCAGGCGCCGGTCCTGCAGGATCGGGCTGGAGATCGACGAGGCGGAGGAGCCCGCGACGACGTTGAGCACGCCCTTGGGCAGGCCGGCCTCCTGCATCACCTGCGCGAACAGCTGGGTGGTCAGCGGGGTCAGCTTGGCGGCCTTGAGGACCATGGTGCAGCCGGCGGCGACGGCGGGGCCCACCTTGCGGGTGGCCATGGCCAGCGGGAAGTTCCACGGGGTGATCAGCAGGCACGGGCCCACCGGGCGATGGTGCACCTGCATGCGCAGCGTGCCCTCCGGCACGGTCAGGGTGCGGCCGTAGTGGCGGCCGGCCTCCTCGGAGAACCAGCGCAGGAAGCCGTTGCCGTACGTGACCTCGCCGCGAGCCTCGGCGAGCGGCTTGCCCATCTCGAGGGTCATCAGCAGTGCGAAGTCCTCGGCGCGCTCGTTGATCAGGTCGTAGGCGCGGCGCAGGATGTCGGCGCGCTCCTTGGCCGGGGTCCGGGCCCAGTCGGCCTGCGCGGCGCAGGCGGCGTCGAAGGCGGCCATGGCGTCGTCGGAGTTCGCGTCCTGCAGGCTCGCGATGACCTTGCCGGTGGCCGGGTCCTTCACGTCGAAGGTCTTGCCGGAGGAGGCATCGCGCCACTCGCCGTCGATCAGCAGGCCGGTGGGGACGGACTCCAGCAGCGCCTTCTCGCGCTCAGCGGTCACGGTCATGATGCACCTCTTTCGGGGTCGGTGGTCGGAGGCGGCACGCCCCGCGTCCCTCAGGGGAACGGGTGGACGGCCACGGGTATTCCGACGCCGTCCGGCGGCGGTCGGCAGCGGCTCCACGGCTGATCCTAGCCAGGCCCCGGGGCCGCGCCATCGCCCATGAGCATCTGTGTAGCCGGGGACGTGTCAGCCCCGGGCCGCGAGCACCGCCTGGTAGAGCTCCCGGCTCCGCATCCCGTGGGCTCCGGCCACCGCCGCCACGGCCTCCTTGAGCCGGGTGCCGGACTCCACCAGCACCCCCACCTCGGCGACGGCGTCCGCCTCGGACGCCTCGCCCTCGGCGCCGGGCGCGGGCGGCCCGATCACCAGCACGATCTCCCCGCGGATCCCCTCCCCCGCGTGCCGCTCCGCAGCCCAGGCATGCACCTCGGCCGCGGTGCCGCGCACCACCTCCTCGTGCAGCTTGGTGAGCTCGCGGGCCACGCACACCGGCCGCTCCGCACCGAGGACCTCCACGACGACGGCCAGCGCGTCCGCCAGACGCTGCGGCGACTCGAAGGCGACCACCGTGCGGGCCTCGGTCAGCAGGGAGGTGAGCCATCGCCGTCGTTCCCCGTCCTTGCGGGGGACGAAGCCGTCGAAGGCGAACCGGTCCGTCGGCAGGCCGGAGAGGGCGAGCGCGGTGGTCACGGCGGAGGGGCCGGGCGCGCAGGTCACGGGCAGCCCTGCGGACACCGCGGCCGCCACGAGCCGGTACCCCGGGTCCGAGACCGTGGGCATGCCCGCGTCCGAGACCACCGCCACCGTGGCACCGCCCCGCACCTGGTCCAGCAGCCCCTGGGTCGAGGCCGCCTCGTTGTGCTCGTGATGGGCCACCACCCGGCCCGCCGGGGTGACACCCAGCCCGGCGCACAGGCGCCGCGCGGTCCTGGTGTCCTCGGCGGCGATCACGTCCGCCTCCGCCAGCAGCTCACGCAGGCGCGCGGACGCGTCCCCGAGGTGGCCGATGGGGGTGGCGGCCAGGACGATGCGGCCGGACGGGGACGGCAGATCAGTCGGTCTCGGGGTCATATGTCAAGATCGTAGAGGCACCGCCCCGAGCCCGCCCGGGCCCACGCCTCTCCGAAAGGTCAGGACCATGCCCGTCGAGCCCCGCATCTGCATCACGTCCGGTGGCGACGAGATCCGCCTGCGCTCCTACGTCAACCACGCGATCTACGCTCGAGAGCACGGGCTGGACTACCGGCTCGAGACGGGCATCGACCCGCATATCGTCACCAAGTTCGACTACAAGGTCGCCATCCTCCGCCGGCTGCTCCCACGTTATGACTGGCTCGTGTGGATGGACGACGATGCCTTCTTCACCGACTTCGAGGCGGACAACCTCCGACGCCTGATCTCCGAGGCCGAGCGTGACGACATCAGCCTGGTCATCGCCGAAGGGCCCACAGAGCCGAACGGGTTCTGGTCACGCATCAACACCGGGGTCATGCTGCTCCGGAACGACGAGACGGCGCGCACGATCGTGGAGTCGACCTCGACAGCGGACCTGGCCACGGTCCGGGCCTGGTGGGACGACGATCGCGACGGTCTGTTCACCCACGGCGACCAGGACCAGATGTGGTGGGCCATCCAGACGGGCGGGCACGCCGAGCGCGTCCGGATCGTCGGCCACCGAGAGCTGAACTCGCGCGGGCACTACTACGAGGACTCCCTGACGGACGCGTTCGTCATGCACTTCACGGGTTATCCGGACAAGGAACTCGGCATCGCCCGCTTCGCCGACCGCTTCGACATCGGACAGGAGATCGTCCCTGAGCCGCTCCTGGACAAGTATCACGTCAGAGTGCGCAGCCCCCTGAGGGGCGCCCGCCGTGTCTGGCGGGAACGCTCGGTGGACACGCTGGCAGCGGTCAAGTACCGGCTCCGCCCCCACAAGGACCGGATCCAGCGCGTCGCAGGGTTCCTCCCGCCCGCCGTGCGCCGCCGGTGGCCGCTCGGCCACGTCTGAGAGCAGGCCGCACGTCGAGGAGGCCTGCTCCACCCCGCCGCCTAGCATGGAGCCCGTGCCCGCCACCGCCCTCGCCCCCCGCCCCGCCGCCGTCGCGGCCGACGACGGTCCCTTCGGCGTCGCCGCCCTGCGCGCCCGCCTCGGGGTGAGTGCGGCGCCCCTGACGCGGTGGCACTGGATCCTGCCGCTGCTGGTCACGGTGATCGCCGGCGTCCTGCGGTTCACGAACCTGGCCCACCCGGACCAGCTGATCTTCGACGAGACCTACTACCCCAAAGACGCCTACTCCCTCCTGGAGTCCGGCTACGAGCGGCGGTGGGGCGAGGACGTCAACGACGCGTTCGCGCGCGGCGAGGCGGAGCCGCTCGAGGGAGCCGCCTACGTGGTGCACCCGCCGCTGGGCAAGTGGCTGATCGGCCTGGGCATGCTCGCGTTCGGCCCGGACAACGGGGTGGGCTGGCGGTTCAGCGCCGCGGTGGCCGGCACGCTGTCCGTCCTGCTGGTCACCCTCGCCACGCAGCACCTGCTGCGCTCGGTGTCCCTGGGCGCGGTCGCCGGGCTGCTGCTGGCCGTGGAGGGCCACCACCTGGTGATGTCCCGCATCGGGCTGCTGGACATCTTCCTCTCGTTCTTCGTGCTCGCGGCCTTCGCCGCGCTGCTGGCCGACCGCGTCCACGGGCGGCGGCTGCTCGCGGCGCGGCTCGCCCACGACGTCGCCCGGTTAGGACGCGACGCCCTGGCCAGCGGGCCGTGGCTCGGCTGGCGCCCGTGGCGACTGCTGGCGGGCGTGCTGCTGGGCGCCGGCTGCGCCGTGAAGCTCTCCGGGCTGGCGTTCATGGCGGCCTTCGGCCTGCTCACGGTCCTGTGGGACATGTCCGCGCGCCGGACCGCCGGGGTGCGGCACTGGGCGTGGGCCGGCGTCGAGAAGGACGGCCTGTACGCGTTCGTGGCCGTGGTGGGCGGCGGCCTGGTCGCCTACCTGGCCTCGTGGACCGGCTGGTTCGTCACGGAGGGCGGCTACTACCGGGACTGGCACCGGGACAACCCGCCGGAGGGCCTGCTCGCCGGGCTGGTCCCCGGTCCGCTGCGCTCCCTGTGGCACTACCACGTGGAGTCCACGACCTTCCACCAGGGCCTCACCAGCCCCCACGACTACGCCGCCAACCCGTGGACCTGGCCGTTCATGGGCCGGCCCGTGAGCTACTACTACGAGGGTGCAGAGCCCGGCGAGGGGATCTGCCCGGCGGACGCCGCGGGCGCGTGCTCGGCGGCCATCACGGACATCGCCAACCCGTTCGTGTGGTGGACGGGCCTGGCCGCCGTCCTCGTGTGCGTGTGGCTGCTGGTGCGCCACCGGGACTGGCGGGCCGGCGCCCTGCTCAGCGCCTACGTGGCCGGGCAGCTGGTGTGGTTCCTGTGGCCCGAGCGGACCATGTTCTTCTTCTACACGATCGCCTATGAGCCCTTCTTCGTGATGATGATCGCCCTGGCGCTCTCGCTGCTGCTGCGGCCGGGTCGCCGGCCCGGGCCCCGCTGGGGCTCGGCCCTGGTGCTGGCGTACGTGACGATCGCCGTCGCCGTGTCCCTGTTCTTCCTGCCCGTCTGGATCGGCGACGTCATCCCGTACGACCAGTGGCGCTGGCGGATGTGGTTCAGCAGCTGGATCTGACGGTCGCGTCCCGGGCGCGGGCGTGCCCGACCGCGCGCCGCACGCCCGGAAATGGATACGCTCGGACCGTGCAGAACCAGAGCCCCGTCCATGAGTCCGCCACCGAGCTCGTCGGCATGCCGCCGGCGGACTCCAACATCACGGACCTGATCGTCGCCTCCTGTGCCGACCGGCCGGACGCCCCCGTGTACGCCGTGCGCAACGGCGCGGGCGGCTGGGTGGACGTCCACTTCACCGCGTTCCTGACCCAGGTGCGCGCCGTGGCGGCCGGCCTCATCGCCCGCGGCGTCCAGCCCGGGGACCGGGTGGGCCTGTTCTCCCCCACCTCCTACGCGTGGGCCGTCCTCGACCAGGCCGTGTGGTTCGCCGGCGCCGTCTCCGTGCCGATCTACGAGACCTCCTCGGCCCACCAGGTGGAGCACATCGTCACGGACTCGGGCCTGCGGGTGGTCGCCGTCGGCAGCGAGGAGCTCGACGAGCGCGTCGCCGAGGCCGCCGGGCACGCGGGCGTGGACGTGGCGACGTTCCCGCTGACGGACGCCGGACTGGCGGAGCTGGCCGAGGCCGGCGCGTTCGTGTCGGACGACGCCGTCGAGCACGCCCGCTCCCTGGCGACCCTCGCCAGCCCCGCCTCGATCGTCTACACCTCCGGCACCACCGGCCGCCCGAAGGGCGCCGTGATCACGCACGGCAACTTCGTGGGCGCGGCCATCAACGTGCTGCACTTCGCGCGCGAGGTGGTCCAGTGGTCCCCGACGACGACGTCGCGCACCCTGCTCTTCCTCCCGCTGGCCCACGTGCTCGCCCACGCCGTCCAGGTCATCTGCCTGTACGCCCGCATCCAGGTGGCCCACTCCGGTTCCCCGGCCACGCTGCTCGGCGACCTCGCCTCCTTCCACCCCACGTGGTTGCTGGCCGTGCCGCGCGTGTTCGAGAAGGTCGAGGCCGGCATCGAGGCCAAGGCCCAGAAGGGCGGCACCGGGCCGATCTACGCGGCCGCCAAGCGCACCGCCATCGAGTGGTCCACGGCCGTGGACGAGGCCGAGTTCGGGGACGGCCCCGGGCCTTCGGCCCTGCTGCGCGCCCGGCGCGCGCTGTTCGACCGGCTGGTCTACCGCAAGATCCGGGAGGCCCTCGGCGGCGAGGTGATCTCGTGCGTGTCCGGCGCGTCCGCCCTCTCCCCGGAGCTGGTGCACTTCTTCCGCGGCGCCGGCATCCCGATCGTGGAGGGCTACGGCCTCACGGAGACCACCGCGCCGGCCACCGTGAACATCCCCGGCGCGCACCGGGTGGGCACCGTGGGCCTGCCCGTGGCCGGGGTGACGGTGAAGATCGCCGAGGACGGCGAGATCCTCATCCGCGGCCCCGTGGTGTTCGACGGCTACCACGGCATGCCGAAGGCGTCGGCGGAGGCGATGGAGGACGACTTCTTCCGCACCGGGGACATCGGCGCGCTGGACGAGCACGGCTTCCTGCGGATCACCGGCCGCAAGAAGGACGTGATCATCACCGCCGGCGGCAAGAACGTATACCCCACGCCCATGGAGGAGGCGCTGCGCCAGCACCGGCTCATCGAGCACGTGGTGGTGGTCGGGGAGAACCGCCCGTTCGTGGGCGCCCTCATCACCCTGGACACCGAGGCCTTCACCCAGTGGGCCCTGGACCGCGAGCTCAGCCTCACGCCGGCCGAGGCCGCGACGGACCCCACCGTGCTGGCCTCGATCCAGGAGGCGGTGGACCAGGTCAACGGGGGCGTCTCCCGCGCCGAGTCCATCCGCCGCTTCCGCATCCTGGACCACCCGTTCACCGAGGACTCCGGGCACGTCACCCAGTCCCAGAAGCTCAAGCGGGCCCAGGTGATCGAGGACCACGCCGAGGACGTCGAGGCCCTCTACCGTCGCTGACCCCGCGCCCCCGGACGACGACGGGCCGGGAGGACGCCTCGTCCTCCCGGCCCGTTCCCGGTGCCATCCGGCGGCGGTCAGCGCACCACGGCGTCGTCCTCCCGGGCCCACCGCAGGCGGGTCCGCAGCAGCTGCTCGCGGCGGTCCGCGCTCAGCTCACGACGGCGGCGCGTAGGCCACGTGAGCACGAGCGTCACGAGGGACGCCAGCAGGGTCACCAGCCCGACCACCACGGCCGCGTCCACCCAGAACTGGCTCGGGTACAGGCGGATCAGCGCGTCCTGCACGGAGAACGTCCACGTGCCGTCCGCGAAGAACAGCGAGTGGAACCCGGCGAAGAACGTCTCCCAGCCCAGCACCGCCAGGACCGCGAGCGCGATCACCGCGAGCGGCAGCCACACGGCGCCGGCGAACAGGGCGCGGCGCACCCCGCCGGGGCTGGTGCGCAGCAGGGACGCGATGAGCAGGGCGCACACCACCACGAGCACCACGAGCGCCGCGGTGGCGATCCACAGCACGGTCTTCACGTCCGTCATGTGGTCGACCTCGACCTCGGTGAACAGGGGCGCGCCCTGGTGCGTGAGGCTGCTGAGATACCGCGGCCCGGCCAGATTGGTCACGTAGTCCAGCCCGGCGGAGCCGTAGTGCATGCGGTCGGCGAGGGTGAAGCCGAACCGGTCCGCGGGGAACCCGGGCCGGTGGTACTCCAGCCACAGGAACACCGGGCTCGCCACGAGGCGGACGGCGGCCAGCAGCAGGGCGAGCGGGGCGAGGATCGCCAGCAGCACCTGCGCCAGGCGCGGACCCGCCTTGGGCAGGCGCGCGCGCTCCTCCGGCGTGGGGCCCTGCAGGGCCGCAGCCTGCGCCACGGGGGCGGCGGTGCCGTCCTCGGGGTAGCGGTCGACCGGGGCGGCTGCGCTCGAACCCGCCGCGCGGGCCCCGACGGCGGCGCTCAGCGGGCCGAGCTCGTCGGCGCCGGGCAGCGGACGCCGGTCGCCCTCGGGCACGGCCCGGGAGGCGACGATGTCGCGGTCGGCGTCCGCGGCCGGGCGGTCGGCGTCACGTCGGTCCGCGGCCGCCGCGTCCCCGCCGCGCAGCGCGGCGAGGTCCTCGGGGCTGAGCGCCGAGGTGTGCTGGGCGCCGCCGTCGTCGTCCCGGCCCATGGCGGGCAGCGCCTGGGTGCGGTTCGGATCGTCGGCGGCGTCGTCCTCGACGAACGCGCCGTAGTCCAGCCCGGATTCGAAGTCCTCCGCCCCGGCGCGCTCGTCGCGCCCGCGGCCGGCCTGATGGGAAGCCATGCTCGTGCCTCTCTCGAGTGGGTCCGTCCGCCCGCGGGCGCCGGGGATCAGTAGCGGTAGTGGTCGGCCTTGTAGGGGCCGGCCACGTCCACGCCGAGGTACTCGGCCTGGACCTTGGTCAGCTCGGTCAGCCCGACGCCGAGGGCGTCCAGGTGCAGGCGGGCGACCTTCTCGTCCAGCACCTTGGGCAGCGTGTAGACGCGCTTCTCGTAGTGCTCACCGGTCAGGGCGCCGGTGCCCGTGGAGCCGCCGAAGAGCTCGATCTGCGCCATCACCTGGTTGGTGAAGGACGCGCTCATCACGAACGAGGGGTGGCCGGTGGCGTTGCCGAGGTTCAGCAGGCGACCCTCGGAGAGCACGATGATGCTGCGCTCGGCCTCCGTGCCGCCGTCCAGGGTCCACTCGTGGACCTGCGGCTTGATCTCCGTCTTCACGACGCCGGGGATGCGGGCCAGGCCGGCCATGTCGATCTCGTTGTCGAAGTGGCCCACGTTGCCCACGATGGCCTTGTCCTTCATGGCGGCCATGTGCTCGGCCATGATGATGTCCTTGCCGCCGGTGGTGGTGACGAAGATGTCGCCCTCGCCCACCACGTCCTCGAGGCGGGCCACCTGGTAGCCGTCCATCGCGGCCTGCAGCGCGCAGATCGGGTCGATCTCCGTGACGATCACGCGGGCACCCTGGCCGCGCAGGGCCTCGGCGGCACCCTTGCCGACGTCGCCGTAGCCGCAGACCACGGCGACCTTGCCACCGATCAGCACGTCCGTGGCGCGCATGATGCCGTCCGGCAGGGAGTGGCGGATGCCGTACTTGTTGTCGAACTTGGACTTGGTCACGGCGTCGTTCACGTTGATCGCCGGGAAGAGCAGGCGGCCCTCCTGCGCCAGCTGGTAGAGGCGCAGCACGCCCGTGGTGGTCTCCTCGGAGACGCCGCGCAGGGTGCCGGCGGTGCGGGTCCAGTGCTGCGGGTCGCGGGCCAGCGAGCGGCGCAGCGTCTCGAGGATGATCCGGTACTCCTCGGGATCGTCCTCGGTGGCGCTGGGCACGGCGCCCGCGGCCTCGAACTCGACGCCCTTGTGCACCAGCAGGGTGGCGTCGCCGCCGTCGTCCAGGATCATGTTGGGGCCGCGCTCCGGATCCTCGTCCGCGCCCGGCCAGGTGAGGATCTGCGAGGCGGTCCACCAGTAGTCCTCGAGGGACTCGTTCTTCCAGGCGAACACCGGCACGCCCTGCGGGTCCTCGGGGGTTCCCGAGCCCACGACGACGGCGGCCGCGGCCTCGTCCTGCGTGGAGAAGATGTTGCAGGAGGCCCACCGGACCTCGGCGCCGAGGGCGATGAGGGTCTCGATGAGCACGGCGGTCTGCACGGTCATGTGCAGGGAGCCGGCGATGCGGGCGCCCTTGAGCGGCTGGGCCTCCCCGTACTCCTCGCGCAGGGACATCAGCCCCGGCATCTCGTGCTCGGCCAGGCGGATCTGGTGGCGGCCCGCCTCGGCCAGGGACAGGTCCCGGACCGTGAAGTCGAACGAGGCACCGGGCACGGTGGTGCGGTTGGCGAAGGCCGGGTCGACGTCGGGGGTGCGGAACTCTGCGGAGGTCTCAGTCATGCCCTCCAGCCTAGCGAGGCCCAGGACGGCACGACACGTGCCGCGTCAGTCCCCGTCACGCACCACGCGCAGCCCGGGGCGGGCCGGCGGGACGGCCATGGGCCGGGTGGGGACCGTGCGCACGCCGCCGTCCGCGTCGACGGCCTCGTAGTGCTCGGGCAGCTCCAGCCGCAGCACCTCCCAGCCGCGCGGGGCCGTGGTGCGCCGAGCGTGCTCGCCGCAGAGGTCGTACGTGTGCGGCTCCGCCCGGCGCGACAGGGGCCCGATGACCACCTGCGAGTCCGCGTAGTTGTACGTCAGCGTGGCCAGGGCAGGGCTCTGGCATCCGGTCTTGCTGCAGCGTCGCATGGGTCCCACGCCCGCCACCCTACTCGGCGGACGGCCCGGAGCGGTGGCCTACCATGGCGCGCATGACCGCGTCCGCCTCCTCCGATCCCCTCGACCCCCTGCCGTTCCGGGCGGGCGACGCCGCGGGGGCCGAGCCGGGCGTCGAGGGCGGCCCGGCCGAGGCCGGCGTCTCCTCCCCCACGGGGCGCGGCGTCCGGGACCGCCGTGGCCGAGGGCTGCGGCATCCGCGCCCGTTCGGTGCGCGCTCGGAGCGGGGCCGGGGCGAGGCGCTGCTGACCGCCGTCGAGAAGGCGGTGGACCGGCTGGGCTCCCTGGACGCGCCCGGGCTGCGGCACGTGACCGCGCGGGTGGAGCGCATCCCGGACCGGCTCGACGAGCGGCTGCGCGAGCTGCACGCCGGCCGGGAACGGGATGAGGAGGCGCTGTTCGCGCGGGCCGAGCGGCAGGGCCGGGACGGGGTGCTGATCACCCTGTTTGAGCGGCCGCTGCGGGACGCGGCCGACCCGGCCGACCTCGAGGGGGCCGTCTACGGGGTGGCGCTGAGCCGTTGCGCCGACGCGCTGGGCGTGGACCCGCAGGTGCTCGACCCCAGCTGGGGCCGCGGCTGAGCCCGGACCGGGTGGTCCGCGCCGGGCACCGCGCCCGGCGGATGAGCGCGGTGCGTCAGGCGCGGGCGCGGCGCAGGCGGCGACGCTCGCGCTCGGAGAGCCCGCCCCAGATGCCGAAGCGCTCGTCGTTCGCCATGGCGTACTCCAGGCACGCGTCCTTGACGGTGCAGGCCTCGCACACGCGCTTGGCGTCCCGCGTGGAGCCGCCCTTCTCCGGGAAGAACGCCTCGGGGTCCGTCTGCGCGCACAGGGCGTCCGCCTGCCAGGCCAGCTCGCCCTCGACGGGCTCGGTGGTCACGCCCGGGATGGCGGCCCAGTCGGCGGAGACGGGCACGGCCTCGACCGGACGCGCGTCACCGGGGAAGAGGGCGGTGACGGTGGCGGCCGGGGTGCCGGTCTCGCCGTCGAGGTCGTGGGCGGTGAGGAAGGCGGTCGCCTGATCCTCGAGGCTCGCGCTGGAGACGCTGGCCTGCGGGTCGGCGGGGTCGAGGAACCAGTCGCTGGGGACGCTCCGCGGACGAGGCGCCGGCGCGGGATCGGCGCGGTGCGCGTCCTCGACTCGCTGGGTTTGCTCCATGTGTGACGCCTCTTCCCGGGATCGACGTGGCGGTGTGGGCCGGGTGACCATGCGGTCCGCGCGGGTGCCGGGCAATCCGGCGGGCCCCTCCTGGCGGGACCGTTGGCCCGGGTTCATTACATCGGTGTGATTCATGCCGAGTCAAACCGAGCGGGTGCCACACTGGGCCCATGGTCTCCCTCTCCGTGCCCCGGTCCACCGGCCCCCTCGTGCTCCGCCTCGCCTCCTCCCCGCGGCCCGCGCTCGTCCAGGAGCCGGGGGCCCCGGACGAGCCCGGCGCGGTGGACCAGCGCATCGAGCTCTCGGGCCGTGTGACCGTGAACTGGGCCGCCAAGTTCGCGGGCCTGCTCGGCGCCGAGGGCATCGGCGCGGGCGACGCCGTCGCCCTGGACCTGCCCGTCCACTGGCTCTCCCACGCCCTCGCCCTCGGCGTGCTCTGCGCCGAGGCCGAGCCCGCCCTCGACGGCGACTCCCCCGCCGCCGTCCTCACGGACCGGCCCGAGGCGTGGCCGGACCCGTCCGTGGCCGTCTTCGCCGTGGCCCTGCCGCGCGGCCTCGAGCCCGAGTTCGACGGCCCGGCCGCCGACCCGGCCGTCGTGGACGTGGCCGCCGAGATCCGCGCCCAGCCGGATGCCCTGCCCGGCCCCGTGGATCACGTGCGGCCCGCGTCGATCCCGGCCGGGGCCGACGTCGCCCCGGACGACGACGGCCCGCGCCCCCGCCTGACGTGGGCGGGAGTGCGGGCCGCGCTGGAGGCGTGGGACGCGGGTCGGGCGGTGACCGTGCGCCCCTGACGGGGCGGCGGGGTCAGGCCGGGGCGCTCAGACCCCGGCGTCGGGGGTACGGTGCCGGCCGCGCGGACGCAGCTGGTCCTCGCGCAGCACGGGCATCTGGCCGGTGATGATCGCGAGGTCGTTGGCGAAGCCGGGCTCCACGTCCAGCTTCTCCTTGAACACCCAGAACCGGTAGGCGAAGTAGCGGAACACGGTGCCGAAGAACAGGCCGATCACGTTGCCGGCGATGAACAGGCCGGTCGGGTCGGTCACGCCCAGCAGGTACTGCGCGATCGCCACGCAGCCGGCCTGGATGCCCAGCCCGATCGCGTTCATGATCAGGAACATCACGAGCTCGCGCGTCTTGTTCGAGGAGCGCTTGTCCCGGAACGTCCAGTAGCGGTTGGCGACCCAGCTGAACAGGGTGGCGACGACGCCGCCCACGATCTTGGCCTTGACGTTGGACCCCTCGAGCGGGCCGGTCATCATCCACCAGAAGACGAGCGAGTCCACCACGAACGCGGCCGCACCGACGGTGCCGAACTTGGCCACCTCCCGCCACAGCAGGGAGGCCATCCCGGTCAGGCGGCCCCAGAGATCGGACAGCATGGGCGTGGACTCCTCGGTTCAAGACGGGGGTGTGCACGCGGGCCGGACCCGCGCAGGGCTGGGGAACACTGTAGCCGCGCCCCCGGCGCGCGACCTCCTCGGATCCGGCGTCGGCCGCCCCTCCGTGACGGAGTTCTCAGCCGGTCCGACTACCCTGTGCGGGTGACTTCCCCTCGACTCGGTGTGATCGGTGGCGGGCAGCTGGCCCGCATGATGGCGGGCGCGGCCGCGGAGCTCGGCGTGCCCTTCCGCGTGCTCGCGGAGGCCCCGGACGCGTCAGCGGCCCAGGTCGCCCCCCACGTGGTCGGCGACCACGCGGACCTCGCGGACCTGAGGGCGTTCGCGGCCACGGTGGACGTGGTGACCTTCGACCACGAGCACGTGCCCACCGAGCACCTGCGGGCCCTGCAGGAGGCCGGCGTCGCCGTGCGCCCCGGCCCCGAGGCGCTGCAGCACGCGCAGGACAAGCTGGTCATGCGCGCCGCCGTCGAGCGGCTGGGCCTGCCGAACCCGGCGTGGGCGCCGGTCGACGACCTCGAGGCCGTCCTCGCCTTCGGCGACGAGCACGGTTGGCCGATGATCCTCAAGACCGCCCGCGGCGGCTACGACGGCAAGGGCGTGCTCAAGCTCGACGACCCCGACGACGCCCGCGCCTCCGCCGCGGACGGCACCCTGGCCGCGTGGCTCGGCGCCGGCATCGCCCCGCTGCTGGCCGAGGCCCTCGTCCCCTTCTCCCGTGAGCTCTCCGCGCAGGTGGCGCGCACCCCCTCCGGTGAGGTGGCCGTCTACCCCATCGTCGACTCGGTCCAGGTGGCCGGCGTGTGCGACCTCGTGGTCGCCCCGGCCCAGGACCTCGACCCGGCCGTCGCCGCGGCCGCGACCGCCGCGGCCGTCCGCCTCGCCGAGGAGCTGGACGTCACCGGCATGCTCGCGGTCGAGCTGTTCGAGACGCCGGGGGTCGGCCCGGGCTTCCAGGTGAACGAGCTGGCCATGCGCCCCCACAACTCCGGCCACTGGTCCATGGACGGCGCCGTCACCGGCCAGTTCGAGCAGCACGTCCGCGCCGTGCTCGACCTGCCGCTGGGTGAGACGGCCCCCCGCGGGGCCGGCGTCGTGATGAAGAACGTCCTCGGCGGCGCCCGCGAGGACCTGCACGCCGGCAGCGTCGTGGCCCTCGCCGCCCACCCGCAGGCCAAGGTCCACCTCTACGGCAAGGACGTGCGCCCGGGCCGCAAGGTCGGTCACGTCAACGTCGTCGCGGACCACGGCCTCAGCCTCGAGGAGGCCGTGCGGACCGCCGAGTCCGCCGCCGCACTCCTGCGCGACGACGCCCCCACCACCGGCACCGAGACGGAGGCCCGCCCATGACCGCCACGCCCCAGACCCCCGCCCAGCCCCTGCAGGACGACGCCCCGGTCGTCTCCGTCGTGATGGGCTCCGACTCTGACTGGCCCGTGATGAGCGCGGCCGCCGAGGCCCTGCGCGAGCTCGACGTGCCCGTCGAGGTCGGCGTGGTCTCCGCGCACCGCATGCCCCACGAGATGGTGGAGTTCGGCGCCCGCGCGCACGAGCGCGGCATCCGCGTGATCGTGGCCGGCGCGGGCGGCGCGGCGCACCTGCCCGGGATGCTCGCCGCCGTCACCCCCCTGCCCGTGATCGGCGTGCCCGTGAAGCTCAAGAGCCTGGACGGGATGGACTCCCTGCTCTCGATCGTCCAGATGCCCGCCGGCGTGCCGGTGGCCACCGTCTCCATCGACGGCGCCCGCAACGCCGGCCTGCTGGCCACCCGCATCCTCGCCTCGGCCGACACCGCGGAGGGCGACCGCCTGCGCGCCGCCCTCGCCGAGCACGCCGACGAGCTCAACGCCCAGGCCCGGGCCAAGGGGGCCCGCCTGCGCGAGCAGATGGCCGCCGACCGCTGATGTCGCCCGCCACCGGATCCGTCCCCGCCGGTCACGCGCAGCCCGACCCGCTCCGAGATCCACGCGTCGCCTCCCCCACCGAGCGCACCCGCCGGGCGCTGATCCTCACCGCCCTGACCCTGCTGGTCCCCGGCGGCGCCCAGCTCGTCGCCGGCAGCCGCCGGCTCGGCCGCGTGGCGCTGCGGGTCACCGTCACCGTGTGGGCCGTGCTGATCCTCGGGCTGCTGTGGTGGCTGGTCTCCCGCGCGAGCCTGATCTCGCTGATGGCCCGGGACGGCGTGCTGCTGGGGCTCGCGGTGGTCCTGGCGGCGTTGGCGGTGGGCTGGGCGGTGCTCTGGGTGGACACGTTCCGGCTGATCCGGCTGCACCTGCTCGCCCCCGGCGCGCGGAAGATCACGGCGGCGGTCACCGCGCTCGCGCTCGTGCTCACCAGCGGCGCCCTGCTCTACGGCGGCTGGGCCGCGAACACGAGCCGCGGCGCGCTCGGCGAGGTCTTCCGGGAGGGGCCGGCCGTCCCGGAGGCCGAGGGCCGCTACAACATCCTGGTCCTGGGCGCGGACGCCGGCGAGGGCCGCCAGGGGCTGCGCCCGGACTCCATGCACGTGGTCTCCGTGGACGCCCGCACCGGCGCCATCGTGATGTTCTCCCTGCCCCGCAACCTGCAGAACGCGCCGTTCGTCGAGGGCTCCCCGCTGTGGGACGTGTACCCGAACGGCTTCGACTGCGGCGACGAGTGCATCCTCAACGCCCTCTACACGGACGTGGAGGAGCACCACGCAGACCTCTACCCGGACGCCGAACACCCCGGTGCCGAGGCCATGAAGGACGCCGCCGGCGGCATCCTCGGGTTGGACATCTCCGGCTACGCCCTCATGGACATGGGCGGCTTCGCCCAGCTGATCGACGCCATGGGCGGGGTGGACGTCGTCAGCGGCGGCTACGTGGTCCACCGCGGCGTCCGGCCCGACGGCGCCTGGGGCAACATCTGGTGGGAGCCGGGCACCCACCACTTCAACGGCGACGACGCGCTCGCCTTCGCCCGCTCCCGGCAATGGTCCACCGACTACGCCCGCATCCGCCGGCAGCAGTGCATGCAGGCGGCCATGCTGGAGCAGTTCAGCCCCGCCACCGTGCTCACCCGCTTCGAGGGGATCCTCGCGGCGGGCCAGCAGATCGTGACCACCGACCTGCCGCAGTCCCAGCTGGGCACGTTCGTGGACCTCGCCGAGCGCTCGCGCGGCCACAAGATGCGGCGGCTGACCGTCGGCCCGCCCGACTTCGGCGACACGGGCACCCACTTCACCACCTATCCCGACTACGACCTCGTCCACCGCCGCGTGGACGAGATGCTGGCCGACGAGTCCGCAACCGCCGGGTCGGACCCGACCGGCGTCACGGCGACGCCGCTGCTCACCGCGCTGGCCGTCGTCGCGCAGGAGACGCAGACCCCCGACGTCGACGAGGATGACCCGGCCACGTGGCCGGCCCCGCCGACCCGCTCCGACGGCAAGCCCTTCACCGCCGAGGACCTGATGATGGCCGAGGACCTGGGCCAGGAGGACGTGCTGAACCACGCGTCCTCGACGAACGGGCTGTGCGTCCCCGCCCCGTGAGGCGCGACGCGCGGGCCGACGGGCTGATCTAGGCTGGGCGCATGCACGTCCTGAAGCCCGTGATCCGTGACTACGCCTGGGGCTCCCCCACGCTCCTCGCCGACCTGCAGGGACGCGAGCCCACCGGCCGCCCCGAGGCCGAGCTGTGGCTGGGCGACCATCCGGGCGCCCCGTGCGTCGCCGTCGTGGCGGACGGCGCCCACGTCGGCCTGGACGAGGTGGTGGCCGCGGACCCGGAGCGCTGTCTCGGGCCCGCCGCGCCGGAGGGCCGACTGCCCTTCCTGATGAAGCTGCTCGCCGCGGGCGCCCCGCTGTCCATCCAGGCGCACCCCACCCTGGAGCAGGCCCGCGCGGGCTTCGCCGCGGAGGAGGCCGCCGGCGTGCCGGTCGACGCCCCGGAGCGCAACTACATGGACGCGAACCACAAGCCGGAGATGCTGCTCGCGCTGACCCCCTTCGCGGCGATGTGCGGCTTCCGCTCCCCCGAGGTCTCCTCGGACAGCTTCGAGGCCCTGGCCCGCGCCCTCACGGAGCGGGCGGACGGGGACACGTCCGCCGTCGCCGTCGCCGCCGCCCGGATCAGCCAGGCCCTCGCCGCCGGGGACCTCGAGGACGCGTTCACCTCGATCCTCGACCCCGACTCCGTGTGGGGCGCCCCCGGCGCCGTCGCGCAGGTCGTGGACGTGCTGCGGGCTGCGCCGGACCTGGCCGAGCGCGACCCCTCGCTGGCCACGGCCCTCGAGGTCGCCCAGCACCACCCGGACGACCCCGGCGTGGTGGTGGCCATCCTGCTCAACCGCGTGGACCTGGCCCCGGGTCAGGCCATCCATCTGCCCGCCGGCAACGTGCACGCGTACCTGCACGGGCTGGGCGTGGAGGTCATGGCGGCCTCGGACAACGTGCTGCGCGGCGGACTCACCACGAAGCACGTGGACGTGCCCGAGCTGCGCCGCGTGGTCACCTTCGAGGCGCTGCCGGTGCCCTCCACCGAGCCCGAGCGCGTGGCCGACTCCGTGGTGGCCTTCCGCCCGCCGTTCGAGGAGTTCGAGCTGCTCCAGGCCACGCTCGAGGACGACGCCGTCCACGGACTCGACGTGCACGGGCCCGGGATCGCGGTGGTCACCCGCGGCACGGCGAGCCTGGCCCTGGCAGGCCAGGAGATCGAGCTGGGCCCGGGCGAGGCCGTGTTCCTGCCCGCCGCGGAGACGGCGTCCGGCCCGCTGGCCGTCCGCGCCGCGGCCGGCGCCCCGGCGACGGTGCACGTGGCCGGCCTGCCGCGGGGCTGAGCCCGGCAGACCGGCCCGCGGGCTCAGCGGGCGTCGCGGTCCCCCAGCCACTTGGACCACTTCTTCACGTCGTGCTCGGCGTCCACGGTGCGGACCGTGCCGGACGACGAGCGCATCACGATGGACTGCGTGTGCACGCGGCCGTCGGCGAAGCGCACACCGCGCAGCAGGTCGCCGTCGGTGATGCCGGTGGCCGCGAAGTAGCAGTGGTCGGAGGTGACCAGCTCGTTCGTGGTCAGCACCGCGTCGAGGTCGAGGCCGGCGTCGAGGGCCTTCTGCTTCTCGGCGTCGTCGGTGGGGGCCAGGCGGCCCTGGATGATGCCGCCGGTGGCCTTGATCGCGCACGCGGTGACGATGCCCTCCGGGGTGCCGCCGATGCCCATCATCATGTCCACGCCGGTGCCCGGGCGGGCGGCGGCGATGGCGCCGGCGACGTCGCCGTCCAGGATGAACTTCACGCGGGCGCCGGCCTGGCGGATCTCCTTGACCAGGCCCTCGTGGCGGGGGCGGTCCAGCACGCACACGGTCACCTGGGAAACGGGCTTGTCCAGGGCCTTGGCCACGAGGTTCACGTTCTGCTTCACCGGCAGGCGCATGTCCACGAAGTCGGCGGCCTCGGGGCCCACCACGAGCTTGTCCATGTAGAACACGGCCGACGGGTCGAACATGGTGCCGCGCTCGGCCACCGCGAAGACGGAGAGCGCGTTGTTGTAGCCCATGGCGGTCAGGCGGGTGCCGTCGATCGGGTCCACGGCCACGTCCACGGCGGCGCCGGAGCCGTCGCCGACCTGCTCGCCGTTGAACAGCATGGGGGCCTCGTCCTTCTCGCCCTCGCCGATCACCACGGTGCCGTCCATGGCCACGGTGTCCATGAACGCGCGCATCGCGTCCACCGCGGCGCCGTCCGCCTTGTTCTTGTCCCCGTAGCCCACCCAGGGGCTCGCGGCGATGGCCGCCGCCTCGGTCACCCGCACCAACTCCATGGCCAGGTTGCGGTCCGGGACGTGATTCTCGTAGCCGGTCTTCTCCGAGGACGCGCTGGTCATCGCTGCTCCGATCCTTGCTCGCGGCGCTCCGTCCGCACGAGACGGGGCGTGAGGGCGGCTCTGCCCCGGTCCTCATCCTACGGGGGCGGCCTCCCGTGGGTGGCACAATGCTGACCGTGAGCTCCGCCGACCCCCACGCCCCCGCCCCCCGTCCCGTCCTGACCGCCACGCAGGCGCAGCGGGCCCGGCAGCCGTGGATGGCCATGGTGCTCTCCCTGGCGGCTCTGCTGGCGATCGTGGCCGTGGTCCTCCTGCTCAACCCGGAGCCGCCGCAGCGGCCCCGTGAGGACCGCGTCGACGTCGCCGCCGAGGCCGCCACGGTCCCCCACGACGACGGCGACCTGCCGGCCCTGGCGCCCGAGGTGCCGGAGTCCTGGTATGCCAACTACGCCCGCCTGCAGAAGCTGGACGGCGTCTCCACGTGGGACGTCGGCTGGGTGGTCACGGACACGGTGTTCGCGGGCCTGCAGCAGGCCGAGGACGTCGACCCCACCTGGGTGAGCCTGCGGGTGGACCAGGTCCCGACGTCGGAGACGATCGAGATCGACGGGATCGCGTGGGACCTCCACGCCGATCCGACGAAGCCGGAGCGACGGCTCGTGGCGGAGGTGGACGGCAGCACCGTGGTGCTGACCACCACCGGCGACCACGCCGTCCTCGAAGACCTGGCCCACGGCGTCGCGAAGGAGACCCGATGACCCCCCACACCCGCCCCGAGACGACGCCGACCCCCGACGTCGTCGTCCCCACCTCCGGCCTCACTCCTGCTGAGGCGTGGGAGGTCCTCGCCGAGGGCAACCGCCGCTTCGTGGCGGGCGAGCCGAGCCACCCGAACCAGAACGCGGAGCGGCGCAGCGACCTGACCGCCGGTCAGGCCCCGGTCGCCGTGATCTTCGGCTGCGCCGACTCGCGCCTGGCGGCCGAGATCATCTTCGACCTGGGCCTCGGCGACGTGTTCGTGGTGCGCACGGCCGGCCACGTGATCGACGACGCCGTGCTGGGCTCCATCGAGTACGGCGTGGACGTGCTGGAGATCCCGCTCGTCATCGTCCTGGGCCACAATTCGTGCGGCGCCGTCACGGCGACGGTCGAGTCCTACATCTCCGGCACCATGCCGCGCGGCTTCGTGCGCCCCCTCGTGGAGCGCATCATCCCGTCCGTGCTGGCGGGGCGCCGCCGCGGTCTGGAGGAGGTCGACGAGTTCGTGGCCGAGCACGTGGACCAGACCTGCGACCACCTCTTGGAGACCTCGCAGTCCGTCCGCGCGGCCGTCGAGTCGGGGCGCACCGCCGTCGTCGGGCTCACCTACTCGCTGTCCGAGGGCACCGCGCGACCGGGCCGCGTGCACGGCGACCTGGCGGTCTGACGACGTCGGGCGTCCGGTGCGGCACCGGGCGCCCGCGCCGTCCTAGGATGTGACCATGACCGCAGAGAACACCGATCAGCAGTTCCGCATCGAGCACGACACCATGGGCGAGGTGAAGGTGCCGGTGGACGCCCTCTACCGTGCGCAGACCCAGCGCGCCGTGGAGAACTTCCCGATCTCCGGCAAGGGCCTCGAGCCCGCCCACATCCACGCCCTCGCGCAGGTCAAGAAGGCCGCGGCCAAGGCGAACGCCGAGCTGGGCATCATCTCGCAGGAGCGCGCGGACGCCATCGTCGCCGCCGCGGACCAGGTCATCGCCGGCGACCACGACGACCAGTTCCCGATCGACGTGTTCCAGACCGGCTCCGGCACCTCCTCGAACATGAACACCAACGAGGTGCTCGCCACCCTCGCCACCCGCGCCCTGAAGGAGGCCGGCTCCGAGGACGAGGTGCACCCCAACGACCACGTCAACGCCTCCCAGTCCTCGAACGACGTGTTCCCGACCTCCGTGCACGTGGCCGTCACCGCCGCCCTCGTGAACGACCTCGTCCCGGCGCTGGACCATCTGGCCGTCTCCCTCGAGAAGAAGGCGGAGGACTTCGCCGGCATCGTGAAGTCCGGCCGCACCCACCTCATGGACGCCACCCCGGTGACCCTGGGCCAGGAGTTCGGCGGCTACGCCGCGCAGGTCCGCTACGGCATCGAGCGCATCCAGTGCGCGCTGCCCCGCGTGGCCGAGGTCCCGCTCGGCGGCACCGCCGTGGGCACCGGCATCAACACGCCCCAGGGCTTCTCCGCCCGCGTGATCGAGCTGCTCGCCGAGGAGACCCGCCTGCCGCTGACCGAGGCCCGCAACCACTTCGAGGCCCAGGCCAACCGTGACGGCCTCGTGGAGGCCTCCGGTCAGCTGCGGAACATCGCGTACTCGATCATGAAGATCAACAACGACCTGCGGTGGATGGGCTCCGGCCCGAACACCGGCCTCGGCGAGATCGCCCTCCCGGACCTGCAGCCGGGCTCCTCGATCATGCCGGGCAAGGTCAACCCCGTGATCTGCGAGGCCGCGATCATGGTGTGCGCCCAGGTGATCGGCAACGACACCACCGTCGCCCTGTCCTCCACCAACGGCGCGTTCGAGCTCAACGTGGGCATCCCGGTGATGGCCGCCAACCTGCTCGAGTCGATCCGCCTGCTGGCCAACACGACGCGCGTCATGGCGGACAAGATGATCGACGGCATCGAGGCCAACGAGGAGCGCTGCGCCTTCCTCGCCGGTGCCTCGCCGTCCATCGTGACCCCGCTGAACAAGGTGATCGGCTACGAGGCCGCCGCCAAGATCGCCAAGCACGCCGTCGCGAACAAGATGACCGTGCGCGAGGCCGTCGTGGACCTCGGCTACGTCGAGCGCGGCGAGGTCACCGAGGAGCAGCTGGACAAGGCCCTGGACACCATGTCCATGACCCACCCGGAGTGATCCTGCGGATTCGGTGAGCGGCGCGACGCCGCCTCCCGGACCACGACGACGAGCGGCCGTCCTCCCGTGCGGAGGGCGGCCGTCCGACGTTCACGCCAGCACCAGCACTCCGGTGGCCGCCGCCACCATCGCCGGTCCGAACGGCAGCGCCGTCTGCCCCGTCGCCCGACCCGCGAGCACCAGCAGCCCCGCCACCACTCCGCCGAGCAGGATCGCGCCCACCCCGGCGGCGAGCACCGCCGTCGGGCCGAGCGCCCCCGTGTACACGCCCAGCCCGCCGGCCAGCTTCACGTCGCCCATCCCGAGGCCGCCGCGGCTGAGCACGTGCAGCGCGAGCATGGCCACGGTGTAGCCGAGACCGCCCAGCAGGCTGCAGAGGGCCAGGTCACCCCGGCCCGCCAGCAGCGCTCCCCCGGTCATCATCGTCAACCCGCCCAGCGCCAGCCGCAGCGTCCATCGGTTCGG
Source organism: Micrococcus sp. R8502A1 (assembly GCF_006704135.1). Taxonomy (NCBI): domain Bacteria; kingdom Bacillati; phylum Actinomycetota; class Actinomycetes; order Micrococcales; family Micrococcaceae; genus Micrococcus; species Micrococcus sp. R8502A1. The sequence goes on along the minus strand of NZ_VIGS01000018.1, from coordinate 16,032 downwards.
CAGCCGGTGCTCGCGCAGGTCCGTGCGCACGAGCACGCCCGTGCACACCGCGAACCACACCAGTCCCAGGGACCACAGCACCGCCGTCGCCGGCGCACCGTGCGCCCACGCCCATCCCACCCCGCTCATGCGCCCAGCCTAGGCCGGACGGCGCACACGCCGGGTCGCCGTCCACAGGGCGATCCGGCCACCTCGCGTTCACGGTCCGGCCACCCGGTGTTCTGCCCACAGCGCAACCGGAGCCGCCCATTGCGACGACCCCCCCGCACGGGTCTACTCTGAAGTCACGAGCTTCCGGCCGTCTGATGGACGTACGGGGCTCACACAGACCCCATGGCCTCAATCCCGTTTCAAAGGGGCCATGGTGGCGGGCTTCCTCGGTCCCCCATCCCCCCTCCGCGGGGCCGAGCACCCCCGCCGGGGGCCGCTGCTTCGGCAGCGGCCCCTTTTTCATGCCCGGCTCAGGCTCGGCCCTCCTCCAGCAGGTCCGTGACCAGCGCGGCGATCGGCGAGCGCTCGGAACGGGTCAGCGTCACGTGCCCGAACAGCGGGTGGCCCTTGAGGCGCTCCACCACGGCCGCGATGCCGTCGTGCCGGCCCACGCGCAGGTTGTCCCGCTGGGCGACGTCGTGGGTCAGCACCACCTTCGAGTTGCGGCCCATCCGGCTCAGCACCGTGAGCAGCACGTTCCGCTCGAGCGACTGCGCCTCGTCCACGATCACCCACGCATCGTGCAGCGAGCGGCCGCGGATGTGCGTCAGCGGCAGGATCTCCAGCATCCCGCGGTCCACCACCTCGTCCACCACGGACGGGGAGACGAGCGCGCCCAGGGTGTCGAACACGGCCTGCGCCCACGGGCCCATCTTGTCGCCCTCGGAGCCGGGCAGGTAGCCCAGGTCCTGGCCGCCGACGGCGTACAGCGGGCGGAACACGACCACCCTGCGGTGCTCGCGGCGCTCCATCACGGCGTCGAGGCCCGCGCACAGCGCCAGCGCGGACTTGCCGGTGCCCGCGCGGCCGCCGAGGGAGACGATGCCCACGCTCGGATCCGTCAGCAGCTCGATGGCCAGCCGCTGCTCGGCGGAGCGGCCGTGCAGGCCGAACACGTCGCGGTCCCCGCGCACCAGGCAGGCTCGGCCGCCCTCGCCGACCCGGGCCAGAGCGGAGCCCCGGGGCGCGGTGAGCACCAGCCCCGTGTTGATCGGCAGGCGGTCCGCCTCGGCCGGGGCCTCCTCCGGCCCGGTCTCGACGCCCGTGCCGGTCAGGGTCCCCAGCGGGACGCCGGCCAGGTCGACCTCGCCGTCGTCGTAGAGGGCGTCCAGCCGCTCCTGCGCCACGCTGAGGGAGACGGTGCCGCGCCAGCCCGAGTCACGCACGAGCTCGTGGCGGTACTCGTCCGCGGCGAGGCCCATGGCCGCCGCCTTCACGCGCATCGGCAGGTCCTTGGACACGACCGTGACCGTGGCGCCCTCGTCCGCGAGCGCCTTCGCGACGGCGAGGATGCGGGAGTCGTTGTCCGTGCCGCGGATGCCCAGGGGCAGCACGTCCACGGACACGTGGTTCAGTTCGATCCGCAGCGTGCCGCCCTCGGGGGTGATCGGCACGGGCTGGTCCAGCGCGCCGTGGCGGCCGCGCAGGTCGTCGAGCAGGCGCAGGGCCGTGCGCGCGTAGTAGCCGAGGTCGGGGTCGGCGCGCTTGGCCTCGAGCTCCGAGACCACCACGAGCGGCAGGACCACCTCGTGCTCGGCGAAGTGCAGCATGGCGCGCGGGTCCGAGAGCAGCACGGACGTGTCCACCACGTAGGTCCGCAGGCCGGTCGCCTCCGCCGGCCCCGCCTCGGCACGCGCCTGGCCCGGCCGGTTCGGCCTCGGCGGCTCCTGCCGGGTCTGCGCGTGCTCCACGAGCTCTGCCACCATGTCTGCCTCCTGTGCCGGTGAACCGTGCGTGCGGGGGTCCGCCCACGGGCCACGCTAGGAAGCGGCGTCGTCCGCCGGGTCCCGGCACGGTGAACCCGGGATGAAGTCGCGGTGACGGTCCGTCCGAGCCCCGCCACGGCCCCGACGTCCCGCGCTCCCTACACTGGAGACGCGCCGCCGACGTCCCGACGGCCGCCCGCTCCCCGTCCCCAGGAGGGCCCATGAGCATGCACCGCCCGTCCCCCGGCCTGCCCGATCGGCCGGGCCGCCCCGACCCTGGCCGAGCGCGCCGGCGGCCGCCTGCTGGGCGCCGTCGCGCCCACCGCCGTGCTGATCGCGGCCATGTGGGTCGCGCAGGTCGTGCTGATCTTCCTCGGCCGGGTGATCATCCCCGGCGTGGGCCTGATCCCCCGACGCCTCGACGGTCTCGACGGGGTCCTGTTCTCCCCCGTGCTGCACGCCGGCTGGGCCCACCTGATCGGCAACACGACGGCGCTGCTCGTCCTCGGTCCGCTGGCCGCCCTGGTCTCGCGCCGACCGGTGGCCCTGCTCGTCTGCGCCTGGCTGGGCTCGGGCCTGCTGACCTGGGTGATCGGCACCCCGGGCGTGCACATCGGCGCCTCCGGGATCGTGTACGCGCTGATCGCGTTCCTGATCGTCTACGGGATCGCGGTGCGACGGATCGGGGCGGTCGTCGTCTCCGTGCTCGTCGCGCTCACGCACCTGGGCTCGAGCCTGATCGGCCTGCTGCCGGCACCCGGCATCTCGTGGACCGGCCACCTGGCCGGGGCCGTCGTCGGGGTGCTGCTGGGCCTGTGGTGGGGCCGCGCCGACCGTCAGGTGCCGAACCGGCGCTGACGGCTGCCGTAGTCGCGCAGGGCACGCAGGAAGTCGACCTTGCGGAACGCGGGCCACATGGCCTCGCAGAAGTAGAACTCCGAGTACGCGGACTGCCAGAGCAGGAACCCGGAGAGCCGCTGCTCCCCGGACGTGCGGATGACCAGGTCCGGGTCCGGCTGGCCGCGCGTGTAGAGCCGGTCCGCGATCTGCTCGACGGTGACGGACTCGGCCACCTCCGCCGCGCTGTGGCCCAGGGCGTGCTCGTCCCGCAGCAGCTCGCGCACGGCGTCGAGGATCTCCTGGCGGCCCCCGTAGCCCACGGCCACGTTCACGTGCACGCCGTCGTGGTCCTTGGTCTGTTCGGCCACCTCGGCGAGCCGTCGCGCCATGGGCTCGGGGAGCAGGTCCACCGCGCCGACCGGCTGCACGCAGACGGGGGCGCGGCCCTCGGCCGGCTGGGCGAGGCGCTCCGCCGTCGTCTGGATGATCTCCAGGAGCGGGGCGAGCTCCTCCGCCGGACGCCGCAGGTTCTCGGTGGAGAGCATGTAGAGCGTGACCACGGGGATGCCGGCCTCGTCGCACCAGCCGATGAAGTCGAGGATGCGCTCGGCTCCGGCCTGGTGGCCCTGCTGCGTGGACGCTCCGAACGCGCGGGCCCAGCGACGGTTGCCGTCCACCAGCACGCCGATGTGCCGGGGCAGCCGCTCCGGGTCCAGGCCGCGCGTCAGCCGCCGCTCGTACAGGCGGTAGAAGGCCTCGGGTCGACCCACGGCGCGCTCCCCTCTCGGACGGTCCTGCGAGCCTCCAGGATACGCGCGCGGCACACAGCGACCATCCCGTGCCCCGGCCCCGGGTCGACCGACGACAATGGAGGCATGGACCCTGTGACACCCCTCCGCGAGACCGACGCCGCCCGTCGCCTGCGCTGGCGCATCGAGCGCATCCGCGACCCCGACCATCCGCTGTACAAGCCCCGACTGCGCGGCTGGATCCACGCGGCCATGGCGCCCCTGACGCTCGCGGCCGGCATCGTGCTCATCGTGCTCGCGCCGACCGCGACGCTGCGGTGGGCCAGCGCGGTCTACGCCGTGACGGGCCTGCTGCTGTTCGCGGTCTCGGCGACGTACCACCTGGTGCAGTGGAACGAGGTGGTCTCCCGTGTCCTCAAGCGGCTGGACCACACGAACATCATGCTGGTCATCGCCGGCACCTACACGCCGCTCTCCCTGGCCCTGCTGCCTCCGGACCGGGCGCGTGTGCTGCTCACCCTGGTGTGGGTGGGGGCCGTGGCCGGCGTCGCGTTCCGGGTGCTGTGGACGGACGCGCCGCGCTGGCTCTACACGCCGGTGTACGTGGTGCTCGGGCTGGCGGCGCTGCTGTACCTGGGCGACTTCTTCGCCGCGGATGCGGCGGCGGGGTGGCTGATCGTGGCCGGCGGCATCGCGTACATCACGGGCGCGGTCTGCTACGCGCTGCAGGCCCCCACGATCCACCGCGAGTGGTTCGGCTTCCACGAGCTGTTCCACGCCTTCACGGTGGCCGGCTTCGTGTGCCACGCCGTCGCCATCTACCGGGCGGTGCTCCTCGTCGCCTGAGCGCGGCAGGGACGGGGGTCTGCGCCCCGCCGGGCAGCGCCGAGGCCCGCAGACGCGCCGCTACGTCCATGCCGTAGCGGCGCGTCTGCGGGCCTCAAGGGTTCGGGCGTGGAGTCTCCGGCGCCGAATCTCGGGCGTGCACGGGCCCGACGACGGTCAGTCGCGTCCGGTGTCCGGGGCCTGGGGCTCCGGGGCCGGCTCCTGGAGGTAGCCGGGGTACTTCTCCTGCAGGCGGCGCAGCCGGTCCTCGGAGTCCGCGTCCAGGTGCTCGCCGCCCGCGCGGACCTCGTCCGGCAGGTGCTGCTGATGGCGCTCCACGAGCATGGCCTCGGCCTCCGGGGACCGCTGCTGGACGCGGCGCACCGAGCGGACCATGACGCGGAGGACGATGATCGCCATGACCACCATGAGCGCGGTGAACAGGAACCCCTCGATGCCGGGGGTGACCTCCGCCTCCTCGAGCCCGGGGCGCAGCGTCGGCTCCGGGACGGCGGGCACCGGCGCGGGGCTCGCGGCCGCGAGCGCGGTGAGGACGAGGGGAAGGCCAGACAGGGGTGTCACGCCGCCCCACTCTACCGGCCCCGGCTGCACGGCCCGAGCCGGGGCGGCTCAGCGCAGGCCGGCGAAGAGGTCGTGCTCCGGCAGCTCGGAGGGCACGCGCGAGTCGATCAGCGCGAAATCCTCCCACGGCCAGGCGCGCCGCTGCAGGTCGTGGGGGGCGTCGAAGAACATGCCGTCGGGGTCGATCTGCGTGCGGTGCGCCCGCAGGGCGGCGTCGCGCTCGTCGAGGAAGCCGGTGACGTCCACCTGGGTGGTGACGTCGTGGTCCGCGGTGACCCACGGCGGGATGACCTCCGGGTCGGGCACGTCCTCCCCGGCTTCACGGCGGCGCAGCACCTCGCGCATCGCGTCCATCGCGTCGAACATCATCAGGCGTCGGGCGAACGGCACGTCCTCGCCGTCGGCCTCGGCCACCGCGGCCATCGTGCGGAACTTCCGCGGGTTGAACCCGCAGTCGTAGTAGACCTTCGAGACCTCCCACGCGGGCCCGGCCTCGGGGTACTCGTCCGCGAGGCCGGCGGCCCGGTAGGCCTCCATCGTCACGGCGTGGGCCTGCAGGTGGTCCGGGTGCGGGTAGCCGCCGACCTCGTCGTAGGAGATGAGCACGTGCGGGCGGAACCGGCGCACGAGCGAGATCAGCGGGGTCGCCGCATCCTGGAGCGGGACCTCGGCGAAGCAGTTCGCCGGGAGGGCGGGCAGCGGATCCCCCTCGGGCAGGCCCGAGTCGAGGAAGCCGAGCCAGGCGTGCCGGACGCCGAGGATGCGCGCGGCCTCGGCCATCTCCTCGCGGCGCACGGCCGCGATGTCCCGGTCCGCCCGGGTGGTGTCCCCGAACGACGGGTTGAGCAGGGTGCCGGCCTCGCCGCCGGTGCACGTGACGACCATGACCTCGGCCCCGGCCGCCGCGTAGGCGGCCATCGTGCCGGCCCCCTTCGAGGACTCGTCGTCCGGGTGGGCGTGCACCGCCATGAGACGCAGCCCGGTGGAGGGCGGCAGGGCGGTGCCTGCGGCGGGCTGGGCCTGGGGGGTCTGATCGGTCACGGGGATCGCACACTCCTGTCCGGATGGCAGGGCCGCCGCGGGGGCGGCGGCGTGAGGGGTCCAGGCCGACGTCGTCATCGGCCTCCGGCGGCGGGCAGCGGCTAGGGTGGAGGGGATGTCTCACCACGCCCCCGCGGTCCGCGCGCAGGACCCCACATTAGCCAACCGGTACGGCACGGACCACACGCGTCCGGGCCGTCGTCGGCTGTGGGCGGGCCTCGGCGGTCTCGGGCTGGTCGTGGCCGTGCTGCTGTCCGTGTGGATCGGCCTGAACATGTCCGTGGGCGCCATCGAGTACAAGGACGTCGGCTTCACCATCGAGGACGACGGCCACGCGACCGTCACCTTCCAGGCCTCGGTCCCGGAGGGCGTGCAGGCCGAGTGCGATGTGCTCGTCACCGACTCCCACGCCGCCCCCGTCGGCTTCCGCACCGTCCGCCTGGAGACCCTGCCGGCCGACCGACGGGACTCCCCCTCGGACGCGCAGCAGCGCTACACCGTGGACGTGCGCACCGTGGTGCGGGGCGACTCCGGCGTTGTCGAGACCTGCCGCAAGGTCTGAGCCCTCCCGGCCGCTCCGCCCTCGGCGTAGCGGCCGCCTTTGGTGTGACGCACGCCGCCCGGATAGACTCGTCGGAGCATTCCCGCCCCGCCGGTGAGTCAGGCAGGCGTCGCACGGAGCCCTCGGGTCACGCGCGTCCTCCTGATCGGCGGGGTCTTTCGCATGCGGGCGCGTCCGCCGGACGCGGATCGCGCACCGGATGCGGTGCGCCGCGCCCCGGACTCCGCATCACCCGAGACAGAAAGGCGGAACAGAGCATGACCACCAGCCAGTCCGACGCCCCGTGGCTGACCCAGGAGGCGTACGACCGCCTCTCCAAGGAGCTCGAGTACATCTCCGGCCCCGGCCGCCAGGAGATCATCGAGCGCATCGAGGCCGCGCGCGATGAGGGCGACCTCAAGGAGAACGGCGGCTACCACGCCGCCCGCGAGGAGCAGTCCAAGAACGAGGGCCGCATCGCGGAGCTGAAGCACCTGCTCGAGACCGCCCGCGTCGGCGAGGCCGCCGAGAACGACGGCGCCGTGCACCCGGGCACCGTGGTGACCGCCGTCGTCGCCGGCGACGAGATGACGTTCCTCTTCGGCAACCGCGAGATCGCCGCGGACGACGAGTCGCTCGAGGTCTACTCCGAGCGCTCCCCGCTCGGCGAGGCCATCAACGGTGCCAAGAAGGGCGACAAGGTCTCCTACACCGCCCCGAACGGCAAGGACATCAAGGTCGAGGTCAAGGACGTCCAGCCCTACTCCGGCTGACCGACCCCGGCTCCGACGACGGCCGCGGTCCCCTCCAGGGGCCGCGGCCGTCGTCCGTCCCGGGTCCCACCGCGCCCCCGTTGCTACTCTGGCCCCATGCTGACCGTCGAGAAGGCGCACCTGCTGCTCACCCGCGAGGACGGGCTCTCCGAGAGCCAATCCCACCACCGCGTGGCCCTTGCGGCCGCCGCGCTGGCCGACCACCGCTCCGCCGGGATCGTGACCCTCGAGGACGTCCCCGTGGACCGGGCCCGCGTGCTCGTGACCGCGGCCGGCACCACCGGCGACCCCGTCCTGGACTCCTCCCTCGCACAGGTCGACGCCCTGGCCGGCCGACCGCTCGTGTCCACCGTGGCGGCCGGCAAGCCGGATCTGCGCAAGGCCGTCGTCGCCCATCTGACCGAGACCGGCCGCCTCACCGAGCGCAAGGCCTTCCTGGCCACCCGGCACGTCCCCCGGGGCACCGAACGCGCCGAGCTGCTCGCGCACCTGACCGCCGTGGTCCTGGACGAGGCCGAGCCCTCCGACGAGGACGTGCTCCTGCTCGGCGTGCTGCAGCACCTCAACCTGGCCCGACGCCTGCTGCCGGGCGCCCACGAGCGCTACGACCGCCGCGAGATGGTCCGCCGCATCGAGGCGCTGACGCGCGAGGACCTCCTGGTCCAGGCCGTGCGCCGCGCGGTGGGCGGGACCTGCGGCACCGTCACCGCGGCCGCCGCCGGCTCCGCGGCCTGAGCCGGCCCGGTCAGGGCAGCGGGGCCGGGCTGTAGCCGGCCGCGCGCAGCGCCTCCAGGACCTGGGCGGAGTGCTCGGCGCCGCGGGTCTCCATGTCGATCGTGATGTGCACGCCGCCCATGGACAGCTCCGGGCCGACGCGGGTGTGGTCCACGCGCACCACGTTGGCGTCCGTGTCCGCGATGATCCGTGAGATCGTGGCCAGCTCGCCCGGGCGGTCCCGCAGCGGGATGCGCACGGTCATGTAGCGCCCCGCCGCCGACAGTCCGGCCTGGATGGACTTCAGCATGAGCATCGGATCGATGTTCCCGCCGGAGAGGATCACGGCGGTGGTGCCGAGCTCGAAGCCCAGGTCCGCCGTGCGGCCCGCCAGCAGGGCGGCCACCCCGACGGCGCCCGCCGGCTCCACCACGAGCTTGGAGCGCTCGAGGAGGTGGACGAGGGCCGCGGCGATCTCGTCGTCCGTGACGGTCACGACGGCGTCCACCAGCTCGGCGGCGATCCGCAGCGGCAGGGCCCCGGGCTTGCCGACGGCGATGCCGTCCGCGATGGTGGACACGCTCTCCAGCACCTGGACGCGGCCCTCCTCGAGGGAGCCGGGGAACGCGGCGGCGGTGGCCGCCTGCACGCCGATGACGCGCACCGTGCGCCCACGACGCCGGGCGGCCTCCTTGAGGGCCACGGCCGTGCCGGCGATGAGCCCCCCGCCGCCGATGCCCATGATCACGGTGTCCACGTCCGGCAGCACGTCGAGGATCTCGAGGCCGACGGTGCCCTGGCCCGCGATGACGGCCGGGTCGTCGAACGGCGGGATGAATACGGCATCGGTCTCCGTGGCCCACCGCTGCGCCTCGGCGAGGGACTCGTCCACGGTGGAGCCGTGCAGGACGACCTCGGCGCCGTGGTCCCGGGTGGCCTGCAGCTTGGGCAGGGCCACGCCGTGCGGCATGAAGATGCGGGCGCGGATGCCGAGCTTGGCGGCCGCGAGGGCGACGCCCTGGGCGTGGTTGCCAGCCGAGGCGGCCACGACGCCGCGGCCGCGCTCCTCCTCGCTCAGCTGCGCCATCCGCACGTAGGCGCCGCGGACCTTGAACGAGCCGGCCCGCTGCAGGTTCTCGCACTTCAGGTGCACGTCCGTGCCCACGGCCCGGGAGAGCGCCCGGGAGTGCTGCAGCGGGGAGAGCTCGGCGATCCCGCGCAGCGTCTCGCGCGCCCGCTCGATCTCCTCGAGCGTGACGGGCAGCGCCGCCGGGGCCGGCGGGCCGCTGGCAGGCCGCACCCACCGGGGCGACGGCGTCGGGACGGCCCGGTCCGGGGTGTCCGTGGCCTGCGTCGCGCCCATCAGGCGTCGTCCCCGTGCCGGGTGCCCGCGTCGGCCTCGGAGGCGAGAGCGGCGTCGTCGTGCGCCGAGGGGCGGTACCGGTGGGAGCCGGCCGCCTCGTCCTCCGCGCCGCCCGGTTCGAGGGCGTGGTCCGTCCGCTCCGTGAGCTCCTCGGGGGTGTCGGCGGTGAGGGCGCGGACGAAGCTGTTCACGAAGGCCAGCACCGGGACGGCGAACACGGCGCCCGCCAGACCGAGGACGGTGGAGCCGGCGGCGACGGCCAGGAACACGGCCAGCGGATGCAGCGCGACGGCCTTGCCCATCACGAGCGGCTGCAGGACGTTCGACTCGATCTGCTGCACGAGCAGCACCACGCCCAGCATGAGCAGCGCGTTGACCAGGCCGTTGGACATCAGCGCCAGGAGCACCGCCATCGCGCCGGTCAGGGTGGCGCCGATCATCGGGATGAACGAGGCCAGGAACACGAGCACGGCCAACGGGATGGCCAGCGGCACGCCCAGGATCAGGGCGCCGATGCCGATGCCGACGGCGTCGATGAACGCCACGAAGATCTGGACCCGCACGTAGGAGCCGAGCGACTGCCAGCCCGAGCGGCCCGCGCGGCCCACGGTGGCCCGGTGCGCCTTCGGCACGAAGATCAGCAGGAAGCGCCAGATGCGGTCGCCGTCGTAGAGGAAGAAGATCAGGGAGAACAGGGCGATGAACAGGCCCGCACCGATGTTGACGGCCGTGGAGCCGAACGAGACGGCGCTGTTCATGACCGTGGCGGAGTTGTCCCGCAGCGTCTGCCACAGGCCCTCCAGCCCGGCACCGGAACGGGGGATCTCCACGCCCACGCCGGCCAGCCAGGCGATCGCGTCGTCGACGGCCTGGCCCAGCTGGTCGCCCAGTTCGGCGAAGCCCTGCACGATCTGCTGACCGGCGAGCCCCATGAGGCCCACCACGACGACGACCAGCAGCAGCACGCACAGCAGGGCGGCCGCGACGCCCGGCACCCCGATGCGCCGCATCGCCTGGAACACCGGGGCCAGCAGGGTGGCCAGCAGCGCGGCCACGAGGATCGGGATCACCACGAGGCTCACGAAGCCCAGCAGGTACACCACGACGCCGATGCCGATGACGACGGCCACCAGCCGCCAGGACCAGGCCGCGGCCACCGTCAGCCCGTAGGGCACGTCCTTGTCGATCTTGGTCTGGGCCGCCAGGGTCGAGCTCACGCGCGATCCTCCTCGTGTGGGTGGTCGGGGACATGGGGGGTCAGGCCCCACTGGGCGCTCCAGCGGGCGTGCGGGGCGAGCCGGTGCAGGCCCTCCTCCGAATTCAGGGCGTCCGCGGGAGCGGTGAGCGGCTCCACCGCGAGCGCCGTGTCACGGCCGGGCAGCCGGTCCGTGACGAAGACGTGGGTGTAGGCGAACGCGTGGTCGGACCACAGGGTCACGGCGCGGCCGTCCGCGGCGAGCAGGGTCTGGCGGTGCCGGCCGTCGGCGTCCGGGGTCAGGCCGGTGAGGCACACATCCAGGGCGGCCTCGCCCACGGCCCGGCCGCGGCGGAAGTCCAGGTCCGTGCCGTCCACCGGCAGGGTCTCCACGGGGATGAGGTCCTCCCCCGTGCGGATCCAGGCGTCCGCGGGCACGCGCAGGCTCAGCTCCGCCGTCGGGACGTCCCCGATCCGCAGGAACGGGTGGGCGCCGACCGCCACGGGCACGGTGGCGTCCGTGTGGTTCTGCACCTCGGCGGTGACGGTGAGGCCGCCGTCCGCCTCGAGCTCGTAGGTGACGCGGTGGGTGAGCCGGAAGGGCCAGCCGTGCTGGGGGTGGATCTCACCGCGCAGGGTCACCGCGTGGGCGGAGAACGTCTCGGTGACGAAGTGGGTGTTGCGCAGCAGGCCGTGGCTGGCGTGGCCGCGCGCGGGCTCGGTGACGTCCAGGCGCTGCTCGACGCCGTCCAGGATCCAGCGGGCGCCGGCGACGCGGTTCGGCCACGGGCTCATCTGGATGCCGTTGGCGGCGGGCGGGACCACGTCCGGGCCGTACGGCTCGGTCAGGTCCACGCCGGACACGCGGTACCTGCGCAGGGCACCGGCCAGGCCGACGACGACGGCCTCCGCGGACCCGCGGTGCAGGCGGTGCTGGGTGCCGGTGGCGTCCGGGGCCCCGAAGGCGGGCAGGTCGCTGGTCTCGGTCACGGGACCTCCTGGGTGGCGGCGAGGGACCCCCTCAATCTACGCCCTCGCGGACGCAGACCGCCCCGGCCCTGTGCAGGACCGGGGCGGCGGTGCGGGTCTCCGTGCGGGGACGGGGCGCCGGTCAGTCGTTGCCGCGCAGGATGGCGACGATGCGCAGGATCTCGATGTACAGCCAGATCAGGGTCACGGTCAGGCCGAAGGCCACGGACCAGGAGTACTTCTGCGGGGCGCCGTTCTTCACGCCCACGGCGGCCATCTCGAAGTCCATGGTCAGCGAGTACGCGGCGAGCAGCACGGCGATCGCGCCGATGATCAGGCCCAGGCCGCCCTCACGCATGTTGCCGATGCCGGTCCAGGTGAGGACCAGGTTGACGAGCATGAAGACGAGGTAGCCGATCATGGCGCCCATGACGATCTTCGTCATGCGCGGGGTCGGGCGGAACTTGCCCGAGGTGTAGAGCGCCAGCATCACCGCGAACACGGAGAAGGTGCCGAGCACGGCCTGCACCACGATGCCCGGGTAGGCGCCCTCGAAGAACGCCGAGATGCCGCCCAGGAACAGGCCCTGCGCCACGGCGTAGGCCATGATCAGCACGGGCGAGGGCTCGCGCTTGAACGCGTTGACCAGGCCCAGCACGAGGCCGGCGATCGCGCCGATGATCATCAGGCCCGGCGAGAACCAGCCCACGGCGCCCGCCACCACGACGAGCACGAGCATCAGGCCGGTCTTGCCGACGACGTCGTTGAAGGTCATCCGGCCGGTCTGCTCCGGGCCGGCGGAGGGCGCGCGGAAGGCGTCCTCCATGGACTGCTGGTGCGCGTACTGCTGGGCCGCCTGGCCGGCGCCGAACGCCTGGGCCTGGCCGTACGGGCTCTGCTGCTGGCCGTACGGGGACTGCGCGGACTGCTGCCCGCCCTGGTACCAACCGGGCTGCGCCTGTCCGCCGCCCTGCATCTGCTGCTGGAAGTTCTGAGAGTTCATGACCGGATTCGCCACGGCTCACTCCTTCGGGTCGAGTCGGCCCGGTCGCACGCCGCCGCAGTGAGCCGCGTTCGTGCCCCGGGGTTCAGCACGATCCTATCGGGAGGTCTGTGTCCGCGCGCGGGGTCGGAGCGTGGATCCGCGCCGGTTCACCGGCTGTTCACGGTGGGCGCAGAAGCGAGGCGCGCGGGGAGACGCGTGGTGCCCCCGGCGGGACTCGAACCCGCAACACGCCGATTTTAAGTCGGCCGCCTCTGCCAGTTGGGCCACGGGGGCGTGGCGGGCCCGTGGACGCGGGCCCGGGTGCGGACGACGCCGGCCCCGCCCGATGCGCTCGGACGGGGCCGGCGGCCCGCTGGCTGCGGGATCAGCCCTTCGAGGACTCGAGGGCCCGCTGCCGCTCGAAGCGGCCGGGCTCGAGCTCGACGCCCGCGGCGCGGCGGAACGGGTTGAACGGGGTGTCCAGGCCCGCCACCGAGGTGGAGTCACGGCCGAACAGGGTCTCGGCGACCCAGCCGGACAGGATGCGGAACTTCCGCTCCAGGGTGGGCATCGCGTAGCCGTGGTAGCCGCGGTGGGCCAGGAACGCCGGGATGCCGGCGATCTTGGTGCCCAGCGGGTTGCCCACGCCGCGGCCGAAGCCCAGCCCCGCCACGGTGCCCAGGGACTTGTGCACGTACTCCTGCACCTCGCCCTCGCCGTGGCGCACGGCCATGTAGTTGGCGGCCAGACGCTTGGCCTGACGGATGGCGTGCTGGGCGTTCGGGACGCAGAAGCCGCCCGGGCCGGCCCCGGTCAGGTCCGGCACGGCGGAGACGTCGCCGCAGGCCCACGCACCCTCGAGCGCGCCGGCCTCGCCGTCCTTGATCTGCAGGGTGGGGGTGGCCTCCACGCGGCCGCGGTCGTCCACCGGGAAGTCGGTGCTCCTGACCACGGAGTTGGCCACCACGCCGGCGCACCACACGAGGGTGTCCGCCGCGAAGGTCTCCGCCTCCTCCTTGGAGGGCATGGCCACGAGCTTCATGACGCCGTCCGTGGCGTCGCCCAGCGAGGTGTTGAGCAGGACCTCGATGCCGCGGTCCTTCAGGTGCTCCACCACGCCCTGGGCCTGCTCCTCGGAGACCTCGGGCATGATGCGGCCCATGGCCTCGACGAGGACGATCCGGATCTCCGACTGGGAGAGGCGCTCGTTGCGCTCCACGGCGTTGCGGATGAGGTTCTCCATCTCCGCGATGGCCTCGATCCCGGCGAAGCCGCCGCCCACCACCACGAAGGTCAGGGCACGCTTGCGCTCCTCGGCGTCCGTCATCAGGGAACCGGCGTCCAGGCGCTCCAGGATCTGGTTGCGCAGCTGGACGGCCTCCTCGACCGAGCGCAGACCGATGCCCTGCTCGCCCAGACCCGGGATGGGGAACACGCGGGTCACGGCGCCCGCGGTCATCACGATGTCCTGGTACGGGATCTCGAACTCGTCGCCGCCCTCGCCGCGCACCACGGCGGTGCGGCCGGCGTGGTCCACGGACACGACGGCGCCGCGGACGACCTCGGCGTCCTTGAGGTGCGTCTGCAGGTCCACGTTCACGTGGCGGCCCTCGATGTGGCCGCCCACGACCTCGGGCAGGAACGGGTAGTACGTCATGTACGGGCGGGGGTCGACGACGGTCACGACGCCGCCGCGCTCGGCGACCTTCTTCTGCAGCTCGCGGGCGACATGGAACCCGGCGTAGCCGCCGCCGACGATCAGCAGGCGCGGCTTGGGAGACAGTTCAGGAGTGAGAGACATACCGCCAGTCTACGCACGCACGGGCCCGGCCCCTCCACTCTCCGCCGTCGTGGTCAGGACCGCAGCGAGAGCACGATCCCGTCCAGGATGTCGTGCTCGCTCGCCCAGGCCTCGGTGACGCCCGCGACCTCGGCCACCCGCTCCAGGACGGTGCTCCACAGCAGCGCGCCCGCGCCGATCACGTCCACCCGTCCCGGGTGCATGAACCCCCGCTCGGCGCGTTCGGCCCGGGTCGCCGCCACGAGGCCCTCCGCCGCCGCGCGGAACTCGGCGATCGGCAGGCGCGCACCGTGGATGGCCTCGGGCTCGTACGTGCTGAGCCCGAGGGCCTCGGCGGTCACGGTGGTCACCGAGCCGGCCACGCCGACCACGCGCGCCACGCGTTCCAGCGGCAGGCGGGCGGCGGCGTCGTCGAGGAGGCGGCGGGCGTCCGCGCGGGCCGCGGCGACCTCGTCCGACGTCGGGGGGTCGGAGCGCAGATGACGCTCGGTGAACCGCACGCAGCCCATGTCCAGGCTGACCGCGCCCACGACCTCGCCCGCGGGCGTGCCGACGACCAGCTCGGTGGAGCCGCCGCCGAGGTCCACGACGAGCACGAGGTCCTCCGGGCCCAGGTCCGCGGTCTCGACGGCGGAGACGGCGCCCGCGAAGGACAGGCCGGCCTCCTCGGCGCCCGAGACGACCTCCGGCTCGACGCCGAGCCGCTCCCGGACGCCGTCGACGAACGCGGCCCGGTTGGAGACGTCCCGGCTGGCGGAGGTGGCCACGAACCGGACCCGGCCGGCGTGGTGGCGCTGGACCAGGCGGGCGTACTCGTCCACCGCCGCGAAGGTGCGCTCCAGCGCGGCGTCGGAGAACGCGCCGGTGGCGTCCACGCCCTCGCCCAGGCGCACCACGCGCATCTCGCGCACGACGTCGGCCAGCGGCGCCGTCGGGTCGGCCACGGCGCCGGTGGTCTCATCCGTCCCGGCCGGCCGGGAGATCAGCAGGCGGATGGAGTTCGTGCCGCAGTCCACGCCGGCCACCGTGACCTCCTTGAGCGCGGCGACGCGTTCGAGGTGCCTCACGTGCCGGGACAGGTCCTTCGTGGGCACCGCCGCGGCCTCGTCCCACGCGCCCTCGCACGCGCAGACCTCGGGCGTCCACCACGGGGCCACCAGGGCGATCGCCTCGTCACCGAGCGGGTTCACCCCCGGCCCGGCCGCGAGCGCGTGGCCCACGAGGGCGTGCAGGCACTTCACGCGCTCGGGCATGCCGCCGGCCGAGACCCCGGCGATCTCCGGGACGGGCCCCGTGCCGGCCTCGGCCCCGACCCGGTCCCGCTCGGCGATGTAGGCCTCGTGCGCCGCGCGGTGCGCGGCCGCGAGCGCGGGGTCCTGGGCGAGGCGGTCGTTCATGCGCGCCATCTCCCCGTCCGCCTCCACGCGCGAGACCGCCGCCGTCAGCACGGGGTGCGTCAGGTAGAAGGTCGTGGGGAACGGGATGCCGTTGGAGAGCCGCGGCGCGGTGGTGGCCACGAGGGGGTTGCCGCACACGCAGCGGGCACCGATCTCCACGACGTCCCGGACCGGGCGGCCGAGCTGGCGGGACAGGGTGTCCAGGTCCTGCTCGGTGACGGTGCGGTCCTGGGCGGGGCGGGGGCTGACGGTCATGGTGTCCTCGGGGGTGTCTCTTATAAACATCTAAAAAAAAAACTAACAACGAGATTCTACTAATATCACACTCGTAACTGAAACAA
>NZ_VIGS01000017.1:0-42989 GCF_006704135.1 Micrococcus sp. R8502A1 | reverse complement strand
AGAGCCGTATTTTCCTCACGCGAAGCCCGGTCTCCGATATCTCGCTGCCTCTCGTGGGCATGGAGGTGAAAATAGGAGACAGGTCTCCTCGGAGGGCGATGCGGAGTCGACGCCGGTCTCGGCGCCGGGGCGGGGATGGGGGACGAAGCGGACGCGGGCGCCCGGCGGCAGCTGGGCCGCCAGGCTGAGGTCCGCGCGGGCCACGACGCCGATCACCGGGTAGCCGCCGGTGACCGGATGGTCGGAGAGGAACAGGACGGGCTCACCCGAGGGCGGCACCTGCAGCGCGCCGCGCACGGCGCCCTCGGACTTCAGCTCGCCCTCGCGCACGCGCTCGAGCGGCGCGCCGCCGTCGGGGGCCGTGAGGCGCACGCCGATCCGGTCGGTCTGCTGGCTCACGTCCCAGTCCTGCGTGAAGAGGCGCTCCAGGCCCGCCTCCCCGAACCAGTCGTCGCGGGGGCCGGGGACCACGCGCAGCACGGCCACCTGGCCGGGCGCGGGCATGGGGCGCAGCGAGGTCTCCGGGTCCCCCACCATCACGACGCCGGCCTCCTCCGAGGCGGGGGCGCCGGCGGCGGTCGGGCTCGCGGCCGAGGCGCCGGCGGCGCCCCTCGCATCCGGGCCGACACGGCGGGCGAGGCGGTCCCCCGCCGTCAGCGGGGCGGGGCCGAGACCGGACAGGGTGTCGGTCGAGCGGCTGCCGAGCACGGGCGGCACGTCGAGCCCGCCCCGGAGGCCCACGTACACGCGCAGGCCGCCGACCGGCTCGTCCACCGTCAGCGTCTGGCCGTCCAGCACGACGAACGGGCTGCGGGCGGGCACCCGGCGCGCGGCGCCGTCGGCCGCGGTGATCGTCCCGCCGGCCTCGGCGCCGGCCAGGGCCATCACCTGGTGGCCGTGCGCGGTGAGGGTGAGGCCGCCCAGGACGGTCTCCAGCACCGCCTCACGTGAGCGGTTGCCCACGAGCCGGTTCGCCTGGCGTGCCGCGTCCCGGTCGGCCGCGCCGGACGCGACGACGCCGAGGTCGCCCAGGCCCGGGCGGCCCAGGTCCTGGACCAGGGTCAGGAGCCCCGGGTCCACGACGGTGACGCCGCGGCGGCCGGCCACGGACGGGAGGCCGGCCGCGGCGTCGGCGGGCGGGGTGGCGTCGACCGCCGCGTCCGTGCCGGAGGTGACGGACGCCGTCGGGCGCACGGGGACGTAGCGGACACGGTCGCCGGGCTGCAGCAGGGCGGGCTGCTCGCGGCCGAGGTCCCACAGGGCCGCGGTGGTGTGCCCGAGGAGCTGCCAGCCGCCGGGCGAGGTGCGCGGGTAGACGGCGGAGAAGGCCCCGGCGACGGCGACGGCGCCCGCGGGGACGGCCGTGCGGGGCGAGCTGCGACGGGGCGCCTCGAACGGGGCCGCCTCGGAGGCGCAGTACATGAACCCCGGCGCGAAGCCGCCGAACGCGGCGAACCAGTCGGCCTCGCTGTGGGCCCGGATGACGCCGTCGACGCCGAGCCCGGTGAGCCGGCCGACCTCGGCGAGGTCCTCACCGTCGTAGACCACGGGGATCTCGACGACGCGGCCCCCCGTCAGCTCACCGGCGTCCGGGGTGACGGTGCTGACCCGCGGTGCGGCGTGCTCGGCGGCGGCCTGCGAGGTGAGGGTCACCAGGACGGTCGCGGCGGCGGCCATGACCTGGCGCTGGCCGCGCTCCGGGTGGGCCGTGAGGTGGGCGTGGACGGCCATGACGTCCTCGAGCGAGGCGCACTCGACGAGGAAGCCCTGCGTGCCGACCCAGCGGATCGCGCGGGCCGGCGGTGTGGCGGCGGGGTGACGTGGGGCGCTCATGCGAAGGCCTTGATGGACACGCCCGCGCCCTCGAGCGCGCGGCGCACGGCCGCGGCCATGGCCACGGCGCCGGGCGTGTCGCCGTGCAGGCAGATGCTCTCGGCGTCGACGCGCACGTCCGTGCCGTCCACCGCCGCGACGACGCCCTCGGTGGCCAGGCGCACCATGCGGGCGGCGACGGCGTCCTCGTCGTGGAGGACCGCGCCGGGCTCGCGGCGGGAGACCAGCGTGCCGTCCGGGTTGTAGCCGCGGTCAGCGAAGGCCTCGGCGACGCCGCGCAGCCCCGCGGCGGCGGCCTTGTCCAGGGCGACGGAGCCGGGCAGGAGCAGCAGCGGGAGGTCGGAGCCGAACGCCTTGACGCCGTCGACGACGGCCTGGGCGTGCGCCTCGTGACGGACGATCGTGTTGTAGAGGGCACCGTGCGGCTTCACGTAGCGGACCCGGCCGCCGGCCGCGCGGGCGAGCGCGTCGAGGGCGCCGATCTGGTAGAGGACGTCGTCGGCCAGCTCGGTGGGCGTGCAGTCCAGGAAGCGGCGGCCGAAGCCGGCGAGGTCGCGGTAGCCCACGTGCGCGCCGATCGTGACGCCTGCGGCGACCGCGTCACGGCAGGTCTGGGCGATCCCCGAGGGATCGCCCGCGTGGAAGCCGCACGCGACGTTGGCGGAGGAGACGGAGGGCATGATGGCGGCGTCGTCCCCCATCGTCCACGAGCCGAAGGACTCGCCGACGTCGGAGTTCAGGTCGATCTGCGGCGCGTGAGACACAGTGCAGTCCTCTCGGATCGGGCCCGGCTGAGGTGCCGGTCACACAATCTTGAGGCATGAGGGGGGATTGTTCAACAATCCCCGGCGCGCCTCCCTGGCGCCCACCCGCACCGCATGCCAACGCGGGTTGAGTTGTCGCGGGTGTCCCAGCCCGGGACCCGCGACAACTCAACCCGCGTTGCGGACCGGGCCGAGCGGCCTCACCGCAGCGGCGTGTGCTCCGGGTCCACGCGCTCGCCCTCGCGCACGGGCCCGGGTGCGGTGCCGCCGCCCCACGGGTCCCCGCCGAACGCCTCACGCCCGTGCTCGCTCAGCCAGCTCGCCAGCTCCGGGCCGGCGGGCACGATGCCCGTCGGGTTGATGTCCTCGTGCACCACGTAGTAGTGCTCCTTGATCTGCACGAAGTCGATCGTGTCGCCGAAGCCCGGGGTCTGGAACAGGTCGCGCGCGTAGCCCCACAGCGCCGGCATCTCGGTCAGCTTGTTCCGGTTGCACTTGAAGTGCCCGTGGTACACGGGGTCGAACCGCACCAGCGTGGTGAACAGCCGTACGTCGGCCTCGGTGATCCGCTCCCCCATCAGGAAGCGGCGCGTCGTCAGGCGCTCCTCGAGCCAGTCCATCGCGGTCCACAGCCGCTCGTACGCGGCGTCGTACGCCTCCTGCGAGCCCGCGAAGCCGCACCGGTACACGCCGTTGTTCACTTCGGTGAACACGCGCTCGATCACCTCGAACATCTCGTCCCGCTCCGGCCCGGCGTCGGGGATCAGCTGCGGGGCGCCGTCGCGGTGGAACGCGGTCCACTCCGTCGAGAGGTCGAGGGTGATCTGCGGGTAGTCGTTGGTCACGACGCCGCCCGTCGGCACGTCCACGATCGCCGGCACCGTGATGCCCCGCGGGTAGTCGGGGAACCGCGTGAGGTAGTTCTCCTGGATCCGCTCGGTGCCGAGCACGGGGTCCTTCCCGCCGGCGTCGAGGTCGAAGGTCCAGGAGCGCTCGTCGTGGGTCGGCCCCGGGGTGCCCAGCGAGATCGCGTCCTCCAGGCCGAGCAGGCGCCGCACGATGATCGTCCGGTTCGCCCACGGGCATGCCCGCGCCGCCACGAGCCGGTAGCGGCCCGCCTCAACGGGCCACGCCTCGGCCCCCTCGGTGAGCCCGCCGCCCACGCGGCCGACCGTGGACGGCTCGGCCACGGGCAGGACCCGCACGGCCTCCGGGTCCGCCACGATCCGGTCCGCGATGTAGTTCGTGTCCCGCGTGAACTCCGCCCCGGACTGCACGTAGTTGCCCTTGAGGCCCGCGCGCGTGTCGATGGTGCCGCGGTCCGCGGCCTGGCCGGTCTGCTGGTTCTCCATACACTCGAGCCTATGACGACGACCACCGCCACGCCCGGCTCCACGCCCGCCCCGCTGGTGCGCTGCGTGACCGCCCAGAACCCCTCCCCGATGACCCTCGCCGGCACCAACACGTACGTGGTCGCCGCACCGGACTCGGACGCGGCCGTCGTGGTGGACCCGGGCCCGGAGGACGACGTCGCCGCCCACCTCGAGCGCGTCCGCGCGGCGGCCGAGGGGCGCCGGATCGCGCTCATCCTGGTGACGCACCGGCACGCCGACCACACCGGCGGGGTGGACGCGTTCCACGCGGCCACGGGCGCCCCCGTGCGCGCCGCGGACCCGGACTGGTGCCGCGGCGGGGCCGCCGTCCTGACGCCGGACGAGCGGATCGACGCCGCCGGCACCCCGATGCTGGCGTGGCACACCCCGGGCCACACCTCGGACTCCTACTCGTTCGCCGTCCCGGACGCGGGCGCGCACGGGGCGGTCATCACGGGCGACACCATCCTCGGCTCGGGCACCACCATGCTCGACCACCCGGATGGCACCCTCACCGACTACCTGGCCAGCCTGCGCCGCCTCGAGGCGGCGGGCCCGCTCACGGTGCTGCCCGCGCACGGGCCCGTGCCGGAGCCGCTCGACGTCGTCGCCCGCGACTACCGGCACCACCGCGAGGGCCGCCTGGAGCAGATCCGCGCCGCCCTGGCCGCGCTGCCCGAGACCGAGGCGGCGACGATCACGCCCGAGGACCTGGCCCCGCGCATCTACCCCGGCCTCACCGGCACCGTGGCCCGCGTGGCCGTCCAGACGGTGGCCGCGCACCTGCGCCACCTGCGCGAGGACTGAGCCCCTCCGCCGAGGGCCCGGCCCGCACTACGCTGACCTGAGACCCGTCCCTCGACCCAGCGGAGGCACCCCATGACCATCCTCGTCGGCTACGCCCCCTCGAAGGCCGCGGACGCCGCTCTGGACACCGCCCTGGACATCGCCCGCTCCACCGGCGAGCGCGTGGTGGTGGTCAACGCGGGCCCCGGCGGCGAGCACCGCACCAAGTCCCTGGTCACGGAGGAGCAGCAGCGCGGCGTGCAGGCCCGGTTGGACGCCTCCGGCGTGACGGCCGAGTTCCGCCAGTACGCACGCGGCCGGTCCACGGTGGAGGAGATGAAGGACGTGGCCGCGGAGCTGGACCCGTCCATCGTGGTCATCGGCGTGCGCCGCCGCGGCGGCTTCGGCCGGTTCGTCATGGGTTCGGTCTCGGACGAGCTGCTGCAGGAGATCGATCAGCCCGTGCTGTGCGTGAAGGAGTACCGGCAGTACGGGGACCATACGCCCGAGGCCGTGAGCCACGTGGCCGAGACGGACCCGGCCGCTCACGGCCTGCCCGCGTCCGAGCCGATGGCCGAGCGGCGCCGGCTCACGCCCGTCGATCCCGAGGGCTCGACGCTCGAGCGCTGAGCGCTCCCGCCGGGCCTCAGTCCTCGTCGTCCTGACGGCGGCGCGTGACGGCGTCGTCGAGGAGGCCGTCCGTGTGGGAGCCGGCGCCGCTGCGCCGCCCGGCCTCGTCCGCCGCCGCGGCCTCCGCCGCCTGCTTGGCCTGCTGCGCGCGCCGCTCGGCGAACGCCTCCTCGCCCGGGCCGGCGAGTTCGCGGTTGCGCTGCACCGCCGTCATCGAGCCGGTGTACAGGCCGGAGTGGTCACCCACGCGGGTCAGCGGTGTGGTGAGGGTGTCCGGGCGTGGATCGGCGCCGTCGACGCGCGGCAGCGGCGCGGTGCGCGGGCGCGGCTCGCGGGCCGCCACCCCGGAGTCGTCCCGGCCCGGCTCGCCCGTCCGGTCGCCACCGCGGGCCTCCGCGTCGGAACCGTCGGAGGCGGGCGCCGCGTCGTCGTGGGCGGGGTGCCGGTCCACCATGCGCTGCACCACGATGCCCTCGGGGTGCTCGTGGCGCAGGAAGGCCACGAGGTCCTCGCGCACGAGGCAGCGCAGGTCCCAGAGGTCGCCGGAGTTGCGGGCGGAGACCACGGCGCGGATGCGCACGACGCCGCCGGTCGCGTCGGTCACCTGCAGCGCGTGCTCGCGCCCGTCCCACAGGTCCGTGGACTCGAGCAGCTGGGTGAGTCGTGCGCGCAGCGCGTCCATGGGCACGCGCCAGTCCACGTCCAGCTCCACGACGCCGGAGACCTCGGCGCCCACCCGCGTCCAGTTCTCGAACGGCTGGGTGGTGAAGTGCGAGGACGGGTAGACCATGCGGCGGCCGTCCCAGAGCTTGAGCACCACGTTGGACAGGGTGATCTCCTCGACGGTGCCGAACACGCCCTCCGTGTCCACCACGTCGCCCACCCGGATCGCGTCCGTGAAGGCGAGCTGGAATCCGGCGAACACGTTGGTCAGCGTGGACTGCACGGCCAGGCCGGCGATCACCGAGATCACGCCGGCGGAGGCGAGCAGGCCGGCCCCGAGCGAGCGCACCTCGGGCACCCCCAGCAGGACCACGGCGACGGCCACCACCACGATCACCGCGTTGAGGATGCGCCGGATCAGGATGGTCTGCGTGCGGATGCGTCGCTCGCGGCGGTGCTCGACGCCGGTCTCCTGGTAGCGGCCGAGGATCCCCTCCTCGATCACGCCGACCAGGCGCCACGCAGCCCACGCGCCCGCCGCGGCCACGGCGATGAGCAAGAGGAACGACGCCGGCCGGTACCAGGTCTGCTCCTCGGCCATGACCCCGAGCCAGATCCGGGAGGCCAGCAGGCCGGCGGCGACGGCGGCCGGCAGGCTCAGCCGGGCGGCGCCGTGCTGGAACGCGGGGCGGCGCACGAGCACGACGCGCGCCACCTGCAGGGCCAGGTACACGACCGCCGCGCCGATCG
This sequence comes from Micrococcus sp. R8502A1, assembly GCF_006704135.1. Taxonomy (NCBI): domain Bacteria; kingdom Bacillati; phylum Actinomycetota; class Actinomycetes; order Micrococcales; family Micrococcaceae; genus Micrococcus; species Micrococcus sp. R8502A1. Next base: position 36,190 of record NZ_VIGS01000017.1, on the reverse strand, counting down.
CGAACGCCATCAGCACGGTCAGCAGCGTCCCCCATTCCACGCCGAAGGCCCGGGTGGTGGCGGCCGCCCCGTCCTGGATGTCCCCCTCCACCCCGGACGGCACGGTCTCGCCCGCCAGGAGGCGGTCCAGGGCGGTCAGCAGGGGCGGGGTCGCGAGGGCGGGCAGGACGGGGAGGACCATGACGACAGTCTGACACCCGCCCCCCGACGCACCCCGGAGAAGAGCACAATGGAGCCTGACCGTCCGCGCGGTCCGGGCCCGGCCGTCGTCGTGCCCCGTCCCGCCGGCCCGCCACCGCCCCTCTGGAGGAATCCGTGCTCTCCGTCACCGACCTGCGCCCGCTCGACACCGCCACCGCGGACCTGTCCCGCATCATCCCGCGAGCGAACGTGGACGTGTCCTCCGTGGTGCCGGTGGTCGCCCCGATCATCGAGCAGGTCCGCCACGGCGGCGAGCAGACCCTGCTGGAGCTGGCTGAGCGGTTCGACGGCGTCCGCCCGCCGGCCCTGCGCGTGCCCGCGGAGGCGCTCGAGGCCGCCCTGGCCGGGCTCGACCCGCGGGTGCGCGCCGCCCTGGAGGAGTCGATCCGCCGGGCCCGGCTCGTGCACGACGCCCAGCACCCCCAGGACTCCACGGTCGAGCTCGGCGAGGGCGCCGTCGTGGAGAACCACTGGATCCCCGTGGGCCGCGTGGGCCTGTACGTGCCCGGCGGCCGCGCCGTGTACCCCTCCTCGGTGGTGATGAACGTGGTGCCCGCGCAGGCCGCCGGCGTGGGGAGCCTCGCGGTGACCTCACCCCCGCAGCGGGACCACGGCGGCCTGCCCCACCCCACCGTGCTCGCCGCGTGTGCGCTGCTGGGCGTGGACGAGGTCTACGCGGCCGGCGGCGCCCAGGCCGTGGCCATGCTGGCGCACGGCGTCCAGGACGACGACGGCGGGTGGCTCTGCGCGCCCGTCGACCTGGTGACGGGGCCCGGCAACGTGTACGTGGCCGCCGCCAAGCGCGCGCTCCAGGGCGTGATCGGCGTGGACGCCGAGGCCGGGCCGAGCGAGATCGCCGTGATCGCGGACGGCACCGCCCGCGCCGACTGGGTGGCCGCGGACCTGATCAGCCAGTCCGAGCACGACCCGCTGGCCGCCTCCGTGCTCATCACCGATTCCGAGGACCTGCTCCGAGACGTGCAGGCGGCGATCGAGGCGCAGGTGCCCGGGGCGTTCCACGAGGATCAGATCCGCGAGGCCCTCACCGGCCCCCAGTCCGGCGTGCTGCTGGTGCGGGACATGGACCAGGCCGTGGAGGTCTCCGACCGCTACGCCACCGAGCACCTCGAGATCCAGACGCGCGACCCCGAGGCCCTCGTGGGGCGCATCCGCAACGCCGGCGCCGTGTTCGTGGGCCCGCACGCCCCCGTGCCGCTGGGCGACTACTCGGCCGGGTCCAACCACGTGCTCCCCACCTCGGGGACGGCCCGGCACTCCTCCGGTCTGAACACGGTGACGTTCCTGCGCCTGCAGCAGCGCATCCGCTACACGGAGACCGGGCTCAAGGAGGTCGCGGACGGGATCGGCGTGCTGGCCGAGGACGAGCGCCTGCCCGCGCACGGCGCCGCGATCCGCGCCCGCTTCGCGTGAGGGGGCGGGCGTGAGCGGCGTCCGCATCGACGCGTGGCTGTGGGCCGTGCGGCTGTACAAGACCCGGTCGGCGGCCACGGCGGCCGTACGCGCAGGCCACGTGCGCATCGACGGCGAGCCCGTGAAGGCGGCGACGCCCGTCGTCGTCGGGAACCGGGTGCGGGTGCGCCAGGACGGACGCGAGCGGATCCTCGAGGTCACGGGGCTGATCGCCAAGCGGGTGGGTGCCCCCGTGGCCCGGCAGCAGTATGTGGACCACTCCCCGCCGCCCGTGCCGCGTGAGCTGCTCGCGGTCCGTACCGCGAGCGCGGCGCGGGCCGGCCCACCAAGCGTGACCGCCGGCAGCTGGACGCGCTGCGCGGCCGCGACCGACGCTGAGCGACTCAGTCCTCCCCGCGCCGTCATCCGCCGTCGTGATGGCGGCCTCATGCGGAGGGTGCGGTCAGCACCATCCAGAACGGCTTGTCGTTGTCCACCGTGGCGGTGAACGTCATCGGCCCCGCCTCATCCACGGGGGGAGTCGCCGCCGACCAGCCGCCGCACAGCGCCTCCGACCCGGCCATCCAGGTCTTCGTTCCCCCGCCACCCCGTGAGGTCAGGATCTCCGTCTCACCGGTGGCATCCGAAGGACACAGCACGATGACCCGAAGGACCGCACCCTGTTGGGCGTCCACGGTGATCTGCTGTGTGCCCGTCCCGACCGCCTCCTCCAGGACGGACTCCTTCTCCGGGTCGAGATAGCCCGCATCCGGATGCCGGCGCGTGTACTCGACCAACGTCATCCCGTCCTCCTCGAACAGCGCGGCGGGGAGTGCTTCTTCACCGGCGGGTGACGACGCGGACGAACCGGTGGCGGAGGCCGACCGGGTTGCCGAGGGGGCCGCTGACGTCACGGTGACGGAGGACGCCGCAGCGGTGGATGCCTTCGCGGTGGAGGAGACGCTGCCCGGGGAAGCGGAGCATCCCGAGATGGCGATACCGAGGAGAGCCGCGACGACCACGGCGGCCGACAATGCCGCACGCTTCTTCTCGATGTCCATCCGCATGATCCGATCCCTCTCAGAGAACCGATTGCGGGGCCGCGGGCTGCGGTCTCGAGCCCCCCTCTCGAGTGGCTTGATCCTGGCTGGCGATGCACGGTGTGTCAAGCATCACATCGGGCAGCTCGGATGACGCCGCGCGACCGCCGCGCTTTGACCACCCCACGGACCCCTCCGTAGGCTGATCCCCAGAATCACGAGTTCCCGTCATTCACGGCCCTGGCCGGCGGGACGGCAACCCTCTCACGCAGTAGTGGGGTGCTCCAGGTGATGATTCGGCCCCTCGGACACCCCGACGGGCAAGTACCGCGCCTCCGCGGATCCGGGCGATCCGCGTTCCCGCCGTCTGCGGAGCCGCGCCAGTCATCGGAAGAGGACGCGCGCCATGACCCTGACCCACGAACCCCACACCGCCGCGTGGGACACCGACCTGTCCCTCGGCAACCTCCGCTCCGGCCTCTCGGCATTCCCCACCGGGGTCGTCGCGCTGGCGGGCCTCGCCGACGACGTCCCCGAGGTGATGGTCTCCTCCTCCTTCGGCGTGGGCATCTCCTGGGAGCCGGCCCTCGTGTCCTTCTCCGCGCAGAACAGCTCCCGCACCTGGCCGCGCCTGCGCCGGGCCGGGTCGATCGGCGTCTCCCTGCTCGCAGCGGACCAGACGCCGCTGTGCCGTCAGCTGGCCGCCCGCGAGGGCGACCGCTTCGCCGGTCTCGACGTGCACCGCAGCCCGCACGACGCCCTGCTGATCGGGGGCTCCTCGCTCTGGCTCGAGACGCGGGTGCACGCCGAGGTCCCGGCGGGCGACCACACGGTGGTGCTGCTGGAGGTGACGGCCTTGGCGGATCACACGGACGCCGCTCCCCCGGCCGCCCTGCACCGCAATCTCTTCCACGGCCTGCGCGCGCTCTGAGCGAACTCCAGGTGAACAATCGGGCCCCTGGTTCCCGGTCGGCGAGATCCGTGCAATGATGGAGCCTGAAGTTGATCAAGCTGTATCCCGCCATCTTCACTGCTCGTCAGCCCGGCATCGCCGGCGTCGATGAGTGTTGGGCAAGCGGTTCAGTCTCGCCGCTTCACCCGCGTCCCACCTCCGGGCCGCGGTCCAACACCGCCACCGCACCGCGGGGGCACATCGAAAGGACACCATCATGGCTGTCGGTACTGTCAAGTGGTTCAACGCTGAGAAGGGCTACGGCTTCATCGCCCCCGAGGACAACTCCGCGGACGTGTTCGTGCACTTCTCCGCCATCCAGGGCGGGGGCTTCAAGGAGCTCCAGGAGAACGACCGCGTCGAGTTCGAGACCCAGGACGGCCCCAAGGGCCTCCAGGCCGCCAACGTGACGAAGCTCTGATCTTCGCCTGACGCACGGCTTCCGACGCCCCCGGTCCGCACGGACCGGGGGCGTCGTCGTGTGCGCTTCCGTGCGTCCCGCACGCCCGCGCACTGCGCCGCACTCCGCCGTACGCCCGTTCGACCGCGGCGCTGCGACATCACCGCAGGGCTGCACTGCGGTGATGTCGCTGAGGCGCGGTCCTCCGCGGTGGGTCTCGTCCTGGCCCTGCGCGTCAGGCCGCGCCCCGCCGGCCCACGTGGCGACGCAGCAGCAGCACCACGCCCAGGGCCAGCAGATACCCGGCCGCGACGACCGCGAAGCCGGCCCGGTAGTCGCCCGTGACGTCGCGCAGCACGCCCATCAGCAGCGGGCCCAGGGCGAAGCCGGCGTACATGCCCATCGAGTTCGCCCCGGTCGCACGGCCGAGCCGCTCGGCCGGCACCTCGCTCAGCAGGCCCGCGTTGATCACCACGTTGGCGCCCAGCACCGTCAGGCCGTGCACCGCGGCGCCCACCCACAGCAGGGCCGGCAGGTCCAGCAGGTCCGCGGCGAGGAACACCACGACGCCGGCCACGGCACCCAGGCAGATCACGGCCAGCAGGGTGGTGCGCCGGTCTCCGGCACTCATCCGCCGGCTCCACCCGATCCGGGAGAGCACCCCGACCACCCCGGACACGGCCGCCGCGGCGCCGCCGGCCACGAGCGTCATCCCCAGCGTCTCGACCGCGAAAAGCGGCAGGTACGTGTTCGTGGCCTGCATGCCCAGGCCGGTGAGGAACGCGATCGCCGCGAAGAACCAGACCGTGGCCGGCAGGGGCGAGGTGTCCCGCCGTCGTCGCCCGCCGACGGGGCCGGTGGCCGGCGGCGGCGCCCCGGGCAGCGGCGGGGCGGCGACCAGCGCGAGCACCCAGAGCGCCCCGATGAGCACCGCGGCCCCCAGCGCGGCGCCCGTCCAGCCGAGGGCGAGGGACGCGGCCGGGAAGAACAGGCCGCCGACCAGCTGCGCCGCCTGCACGCCGGACTGCTTCACCCCGACCCACCCGATGCGCCTCTCCGGCGGCACCACGGTCCGGATGATCCGGTTCGTGGTGGGGTTGGAGATGGCCTGCGTGACGCCCGCGACGGCGGCCGCCGCGTACAGCACGGGCAGGGACGGGGCGACGGCGCCGAGCACGAGCGCCGCGGCGGTGCCACCGAAGATGATGCTCAGCTGTGCGCGGGCGGACAGGCGGTCGGCAGCCCAGCCGAGGCCGAGCGAGGTGACGGCGGCCGCCGCGAACACGACCGTCATCACGGTGCCGAGCTGGCCCGAGGTGACGTCGAGCCGCTCCATCACGACCGTGGAGGAGGCGGAGACGCCGTAGTTGAACAGGGGCCCGGCGCCCATGGCCGCCAGCAGCACCCACAGCAGGGCCGCGGACGGGCGGCGAGCGGCGGGGGCGGGCGGGGTCACGGCCCCAGGCTACGACCCCTCACGCGACGAGGCGGGAAATCTCTCTCATGGGCGCCCGGGGGCGTCGTGTGAGGTGGATTTCCCGCCTCGAAAGCGGTGGTGACTGCGGGGACGGGTCAGCCGACGCGGCCCTCGCCGCGGTGCTCGCCCTCCACGCGGCCGGTGGTCCCCCGCTGGGTGACCTCCTCGCCGTCCTGGCGCTCGGGCCGCTCGCCGGCCTCCGCCGGCAGGCCCTCGTTCTCGTCGGTGGGCGTCTCGCCGGCGGTGGCGGCGGGTGCCGGGTCCTGCGGGGCGCGACGACGGCCGCCGTGCGGGGACAGCGACTCGCCCTCACCCAGCGAGCTGACGCGCGGCATTGGCGACGTGGTCAGCGGCACGGACTCGGTCCGCCGGGCGTCGACCAGCGTGGAGCCCGTCCCGGAGATGGGCGAGCCCTGCACGGGGGCGCCGCCCGCCTCACGGCCCGGGATCAGCAGCTCGGAGCGCCACTCGGGGTCACGCTCGGTGAGGTAGTCCACGCGGGCGTGCTCGCCGAAGTGGTCCGCGTCCGCCTCCTCCCAGTCCATGGCCCAGCCGGCCGGCGGGTCGTTGAGGAGCTCGTCCGTGCGCAGCCAGTGGTAGATGGACGCGTACGAGCGGGTGCTCAGGTGGTCCACGCGGCGGCGCAGCATGCGGGTGTTCAGCTGGGACGGATGCGTCAGACCCATGGACGCCATGATCTGCACGGCCTCGCGCACGGTCAGGCGGTGGTAGTTGAAGACGCGGTTGCCCTTGTCCTCCACGTCGAGGGCGCGCATCAGACGCGGGTCCTGCGTGGCCACCCCCACGGGGCACTCGTTCGTGTGGCACTTCTGCGCCTGGATGCACCCGGTGGCCATCATCATCGCGCGGGCGGACATGGTGAAGTCCGCGCCCTGGATCAGACGCCTGACGATGTCCGAACCGGTGGCGACCTTGCCGGCCGCGCCGAGCTTGATCATGTGGCGCAGGCCGGTGCCCACGAGCGCGTTGTGCACGAGCATGAGGCCCTCGGTCAGCGGGGTGCCCACGCGGTCCGAGTACTCGAGCGGGGCGGCGCCGGTGCCGCCCTCGGAGCCGTCCACGATGATGAAGTCGGGGGCGATCCGCTCCTCCCAGATGGCCTTGGTCATGGCCAGCACGTCCACGCGGGAGCCCACGCAGAACTTGATGCCGATCGGCTTGCCGTCCGAGAGCTCGCGGAGCTGCTCGATGAACCTGACCATCTCGCGCGGGGTGCGGAACGCCGAGTGGGACGCCGGGGACAGGCAGTCCCTGTCCATCGGGATCTCACGGGCCTCGGCGATCTCGGGGGAGATCTTCTCCTTGGGCAGCATGCCGCCCAGGCCGGGCTTCGCGCCCTGGGAGATCTTGATGGTGATGCCCTTGACCTCCGGCAGCAGCGCCTTCTCGGCGAACTTCTCCGGACTGAAGGTGCCGTCCTCGTTGCGGCAGCCGAAGTAGCCGGAGCCGATCTCCCAGAACAGGTCCGCGCCGTTGCCGCGGTGGTACTTGGTGAGGCCGCCCTCGCCGGTCTCGTGGATGAACCCGCCCAGGCCGGCGCCCTTGTTCATGGCGATCACGGCGTTGGCGGAGAGGGAGCCGAAGGACATGGAGGAGATGTTCATCAGCGAGATGTCCACGGGCCGGCGGCAGTCCGGGCCGCCGATCCGCACCGTGGGGGGCTCCTCCGGCGGGTTGACCGGGGCGGTGGAGTGCAACAGGAACTCGTAGCCGATCTCCGAGGTGTCCCGCTCGGTGCCGAACGCCTTGTGGCTGTCCAGTCCCTTCGCACGGGCGTAGACGATCGAGCGGGTGTCCCGGTCGAACGGCTTGCCGTCGAAGTTGCGCTCGATGAAGTACTGCTGGATCTCGGGGCGGATCGACTCCAGCAGGTACCGCATGTGGCCGAGCACGGGATAGTTGCGGAGGATCGCGTGCCGCTTCTGGGTCATGTCCCACACGGCGAGCACGAGCAGCGCCACCAGGAGGACCGCCAGCACCCACCACGCGCCGCCGCCGATGGCGGCCACCAGCACGACGACGAGCGCGGCCAGCGAGAGGGTCGCGACGATCAGGAGTCTGTTGTTCACCCGACCATCGTGCCCTATATCACTCGAACGTTCATCCTCGCCGCACTGTGTCGAGGTCCCACGCGTGGGGCAGGGGCGTCCGTGACGACGGCAGGGCCACGCTGCGCCGCCACTCGTGCAGCCACTCCGGCAGCGTCGGCTCCCCCGCGAGGTCGTGGCCGGCCGCCGCCGCGATCGCCCGGACCTCGTCGTTCTCCACGGGGCGGCCGTCCTTCTTGCGCAGGCGCGTGCAGATGTACGCGCGCACCGCGACGTCGCCGTCGACCACCACGCGCTGCTCGAACCACACCGCGCGCTCGTCCAGGCCGATCAGCCGCGTCTCCACGTCGAACCGCTGCCCCAGGGTCACGGAGCGGCGGAACGCGATCTGCTCGGCCTGCACCACGGGCGTCCAGCCGCGACGGCGAATCTCGTCCCACAGGCCGGTGCGGACCATCGCGTCGAAGCGGCCGAGGTCGAACAGCCCGAAGTACTGGCCGTTGTTGACGTGCAGGGCGATGTCCACGTCCGTGGGCAGGGCGCGCATCGGCAGCGTCGTCGGCTCCCAGAGCCCGACGCGCGGGCGGCGGCGGGCGCGGGCGACGACCCAGAGCGTGCGGGGGATCAGGTGCATCGGAGGTTCCTCCTCGGGGTCACAGGACCCCCTCGGTCAGATGGTCCGGCGTGCCGAACCGGTGGGCGGTCACGGACACGGCCTGTTCGTGCAGGAACGGCAGCAGCTCCACCTCGCCGGCGCTCACCACGGGGCCAGCGTAGACCGCCACGTCGGGGGTGTCGCCGAGCGCCGCGTGGAGCGCGCTCCGCGCCGCCTCGGCCGCCTCCCGGTCGCCGGTCCAGTCGGCGACGAGCCGGATCCGTGCGTCGCCGCCGCCCTCCGCCGCGGGCGGGATGAGGGCCAGCCGCCGGGCGCGGTCGTGGAACGCGGCGTCGTCCTCGACGACGACGTCCACCGGCGCGGCCGTGCCGGCACCCTCCGTGCGGACGGACCGGACCAGCTCCTCCACCCGGCCGCGCACGGCCTCGGCCGAGAGTCCGTCCGCGTCGGGGCCCTCCGCGGTGGGGGTCGGGCCCAGGCTCACGGTCATGGGCGCCCCGGCGCGCAGACCGGCGGAGACGATGCGCAGCAGGTGGTCGGCGGGCCCCGAGTGCCGGCGCACGAGGACCGGGGTGGGGACGTGACGCAGCACGTTCCGCTCGGCCTCGAGCGCGGAGACGTCCGTGGCCACCCCGAACTCGGTGGTCCACGCGTGGGTGTCGAGGGCGCGGGCGGTCTCGAGCCAGGACGCGCCCGCACCGTCGGCCTCGGACCCGGGCCGTCCCTCTCCCCCGGCCCACGTGGGCGCGTCCTCCCAGTCCACGAGGCCGTGCAGGTAGTGCGGCCCGCCGGCCTTCGTGGTGGGGCCGACGACGGAACGCTTCCAGCCGCCGAAGGGCTGGCGGCGCACGATGGCCCCGGTGATGCCGCGGTTCACGTAGAGGTTGCCGGCGCGCACGCCGCGCAGCCACACGTCGATCTCCTCCCGGTCCAGCGAGTGCAGCCCGGAGGTGAGGCCGTAGTCCACGGCGTTCACGATCCCGATGGCCTCCTCGAGCGTCTCGGCCGTCATCACGGCCAGCACGGGGCCGAAGTACTCGGTGAGGTGGGCGTCGGCGCCGGGACGCACGCCGGAGCGGATGCCCGGGCTCCACAGGCGACCCGTCTCGTCCAGCTGCCGCGGACGCAGGGCCCACCGCTCCCCCGGGCCGAGCTCGGTGAGCCCGCGGCGCAGCTTCTCGCCGGGGGCCTCGATCACGGGGCCCATCTCGGCGCGCGGGTCCGCGGGGTGCGCCACGTGCAGGGACGAGGCGGCGTCCAGCAGCTGCCGGTGGAAGCGCTCGGAGGTGGCCACGGAGCCGACGAGCACCACGAGGGAGGACGCCGAGCACTTCTGGCCGGCGTGACCGAACGCGGACTGGACCACGTCCTTCGTGGCCAGGTCCAGATCCGCGGACGGGGTCACGATCACGGCGTTCTTGCCGGAGGTCTCGGCGAGCAGGTGCAGGTCGGGGCGCATCCCCTTGAACAGCCGTGCGGTGTCCCAGCTGCCGGTGAGGATGAGCCGCTCGACGGCCGGGTCGGTCACGAGCGCCGCGCCGACCTCCGCCTCGTCCTCGTCCGCCAGCGTCACCAGGCGCACGAGGTCCGCGGGGTCGTGCCCGGCCAGCGGGCCGCCGTCGTCGAACAGCCCCGAGTCCCGCAGCCCGGCCACGATCAGCTCCCACGCGACCGCGCCCGTCCGCTCGGACTGCGGGGCCGGCTTGAACACCACGGGCGAGCCGGCGCCGAGCGCGGCGAGGACGCCCCCGACCGGGATGGCCACGGGGAAGTTCCACGGCGGGATCACCAGGGTCAGGCGGACGGGCACGGCGCGAGCGCCCTCCACCGCGTCCAGACCGCGGGCCAGGCGCGCGTAGTAGTGCGCGAAGTCCACGGCCTCGGAGACCTCGGGGTCGCCCTGGTCCAGGGTCTTGCCGGTCTCGGCGGCGGCCACCTCCAGCAGGCGGGCCCGGCCGGCGTGCAGGGCCCGTCCGACGGCGTCCAGCGCGTCGGCGCGCTCGTGGCCGGTGAGCGCGCCCCAGCGGGCGCCGGGGTGGGCGGTGGCGGCGATGGCGGCGCGGGCGTCGTCGGCCGTGGTGGCGCGGTGGGCGCGGACGGTGTCCGTCCCGAGGTCCGAGCCCGGGACGGCCGCGAGGATCCGGCGGGCCCACTCCCGGTTGCCGGGCAGCGCGGGGTCCGTGTCCGGGGTGTTGGCGAAGCCGTCCACGGGGGCGGGGGTCGGCCCGTCCTCCCCGCGGGACCGGTCCTGGAGGCGGTTCGGACGGGGCACGGCCGCGTCCAGGTGGCGCAGCGAGGCGCGGAAGCGCTCCTCCTCGCGGGCGAACAGGTCCGCGTCCGCGTCCAGGTCGAACACGGCGGACATGAAGTTCTCCGGGGAGGCGCCCTCCTCGAGGCGGCGCACGAGGTAGGAGATCGCCACGTCGAACTCCTCGGGCCGCACCACGGGCGTGTAGAGCAGCAGGGCGCCGACGTCGGCCCGGACGGCGGCGGCCTGGCCGGTGGCCATGCCGAGCAGCATCTCGAACTCCACCGCGGCCGGGTCGAGCCCGCGGCGCTCGATCAGCCGGTGGGCCAGGGCGACGTCGAAGAGGTTGTGCCCGGCCACGCCGATGCGCACGTGGGCCAGATGCTCCGGGGTGAGCGCGTAGTTGAGCACGCGCTTGTAGTTGGTGTCCGCCTCCTGCTTCGAGCCCACCGTGGCCAGCGGCCAGCCCGTCAGGGAGGCCTGCATCCGCTCCATGGGCAGGTTGGCGCCCTTGACCACGCGCACCTTGACCGGGGCGCCGCCGGCGGCGACGCGGCGCGCGGCCCACTCCTGCAGGCGCACCATGGCCGCGAGCGCGTCCGGCAGGTAGGCCTGCAGCACGATGCCGGCCTCGTAGTCGCGCAGGCCCGGCTGCTCGAGCAGGGCGGTGAACACGTTGAGCGTGAGGTCGAGGTCGCGGTACTCCTCCATATCCAGGTTGATGAAGGTGTCCCGATCCCGGGCGAGCTCGAACAGCGGGGTGAGCCGCTCGGTGATGTCCGCGACGGCCTCGTCGAACGCGTAGGGCGCGTGCGGGGCGGTGGCGGCGGAGACCTTCACGGACACGTAGTCGACGTCGTCGCGGCGGATCAGCGCGGCGATGCCCTCGAGCCGGCGATCCGCCTCGCCCTGGCCGAGGATCGCCTCGCCCAGCAGGTTGATGTTCAGCCGGGTGCCCTCGTCGCGCAGGGCCGCGATGGCCTTGCCGAGCTGTCGGTCCCGCGCGTCGACGATCAGGTGGGAGACCATGTGCCGCAGCACGCCGCGGGCCGTGGGGACGGCGATGCGCGGCACGAGCGGGGCGGCGCGGCCGCCGACGCCGAGGACGGCGCGCAGTGCCGGGGGCAGGAAGCCGGGGGCGCGGCCGGCGAGCTCCCGCAGCGCCCGGGCGGCGATCGCGGGGTCCTCGGGGCGGACCACGTGGTCCACGAAGCGCACGATGAAGTCGAGGCCGCCCGGCTCCTTCAGGGCGCCCGCCAGCTGGCGGGCCGCGAAGTCGGCCTCATGGTCGCGGGACGCGGCGAGCCAGCGCCGCACCTGCGCGACGGCGTCATCGGCGAGGGCGTGCAGGTCGGCGGGGTCGGGGATCCCGCCGGTCGCGCCGAGGACCCGGTCGAGATCGTCATGGTCCTGGGCGGAGAACATCGCGGTCATGGCCGCACTCTGCACGTGTTCCGGGTCACAGGTCAAACCGCCGCGGTTTCCTGTCCGACGCCTATGCTCGATGGACATCCCCTCGACGCGCCCGCGCGTCGCCGCCGTCTTCCCAGGAGCCCGTCCGCCATGGCCGCCGCCGACCCCGCCCCCACCGACGCGCGGGAGCGCCGGGACGTCGTCGTGCCCGTGCCCGGACCCGAGGACCCGCCCGAGCGGGCCTGGCTCGTCCTGCCCCACCGCCACCCGGTGCCGACGCTGCTGGACGAGACGCGGGACGCCGTCGTGGGCCTGGCCGAGACGCTCGCCGCCGCCCTGCCGGTCACCGTGCTCGCCCACCCGCGCGACGCTGGGGCGGCGCGGCTGGTGCCGCCGGAGGTGGACCTGCTGCGCGCGCCCGTGGGCTCACCGCTGCTGGGCCGCACCGGGCCGAACTTCGTCCGGCGCCCCGAGGGCCTGGCCGCCGTCGCCTGGCGCGGCGCCGCGGGCCTGACCGGGACCGGGCCGCTCGACGGCGCGGCCGCGACGGCCGTGGCGGAGGCGGCGGGACTGCCGCTGCTTACCCCCCTGCTGTGCGCCCCGCGCGGGGCCTGGGTGACCGACGGCGAGGGGACGGCCGTGGTGGCCGCGGACCCCGTGCTGGACGGGCGGATCAACGGCGCGTGGACCCCCGGCCAGGTGGCCGCCGAGTTCGCCGCCCTGCTGGGGATCACCCGGGTGCTGTGGGTGCCGCCGGCACCGCGGCCGGACACCGGGCCGTGGGGCGGGCCCGGCCACCTGGCCTCGTGGGTGCGGCTGCGGGGCGACGGCGAGGCCGCCGTGCACTGGCGCGGCGACCGGTTCCACCCCGAGCACCCGTACGCCGCGGCGGCGCTGCGCTTCCTGCAGGGCGCCGACGACGCCGCCGGCCGGTCCCTGCGCGTGCGCACGGTGACCGGGGCGGCGCAGCCCGCCGAGTACGACCCGGCCGAGCGGGGCCCCCGCTCCCTCCTGGACACGCTGCCGCTGGACGCGGCGGTGCTGCGGCCGGCGTTCGAGGACGCCGCGGGTGAGGAGGCCGCGGCCGCCGCGTGCGCGGCGCTGCACCCGGGGCTGCCCCAGCTGTCGTTCCCCGCCCCGCCGCTGCTGCGGCTGGCCGGCGCGCTCAACGACCTGGTGCTGCTCCAGCCCCGCCCGTGACCTCGTCCGCCGCGGGGCCGTCGTCGTCGCCGCCGTCCGCCGGGGCGCGGTCCTCGTCCTTCCCGTGCGCGTCGGACCGCCAGGCCGCCGGGCGCAGCCGTTCCAGGAGCGAGGACTGACGGCGCTCCATGCCCTTCAGGTCGGAGGCGATGAGCGCGTTGATCCAGCGGGCGTTCGGGTCGGCGTCGATCAGCACGGCCTTGGCCAGCAGCGTGCAGGGCAGCGCGAGGATCGCGCCGAGCGGCCCGAGGACCCAGGCCCAGAAGAGCAGGGAGAGGAAGCTGACGGTGGGGATCACGCCGATCGCGTCGCCGGCCACCTTGGGCTGGATCACGGACTGCAGCACGAAGTTCAGCACCGAGTAGCTGACCACCACCCACAGGAAGTCGGACCAGCCGCCCGCCGCCAGGCCCAGGACGGCCGGCGGCAGCAGGCCGATGATGAAGCCGATGTTCGGGATGTAGTTGGTGAGGAAGCTGAGCACGCCCCACACGAGCGCGAGCGGGACGCCGATCAGCAGGAGGGCGATCACGTCCAGCACCGCCACGATCAGGCCGAACACCGTGGTGACCACCCAGTAGCGGCGCACGCCCTGGGCGAACTCGACCAGGGCGTGGCCGAACTCGTGGCGGGCGGTGCTGAGCAGGCGGACGCGGCGTTCGACGTCCATCGAGTCCATCGCGAGGAAGAACATGCCCATGATCACGGTGACGAGCAGGCCGAAGACGGCGTAGACGTTCGTGGCGATCTTCGTGATGGCGCTGACGGCCGTCCCGGTCACGGTGCTCATGTCGATCGAGGCCAGCTGCTGGGACACCATGTCCGGGGTCACGCCGCGCTCACTGAGCCAGTGCGAGACGTCCAGGACGATCTGCTGGAAGCGGTCCGCGTACTTCGGCAGCTCCGCCACCATCTCGAGGCCGGACCACACCATCATGCCCCCGAACACGCCCATCACCGCGACGATCAGCAGGACGGTGGTGGTGGCGCCGAGCACGGGGTGCAGGCCCCGGCGGATGAGCCAGGCCTGCAGGGGGTAGGCCACGATCACGAGGTTCAGCCCCAGGAACACGGGCGCCGCGATGGAGGCGATCCCCTGGAAGAACTGCACCACCAGCACCAGACCCGCGAGCGTCAGGACGATCACCAGCATGCGCGGCCACATGCGGTGGGGGCGGCGGATGTCCCAGTCGGAGGCGGGACTGGACCAGGCGGGCTGCGGGGTCACCCCCGGGGGCTGTGCGGCGCTCACGCGGGCAGTCTATGCGCGGGCCGGACGGGGTAGGGTCGGGACCAGTCCACATCGACAGGGGAGCGCCCGCGCGGCGCTGAGAGTGCGGTCCGCCGCAGACCCTCGAACCTGCTCCGGTCCGCACCGGCGAAGGAAGTCGAGTCTCCCGGTCGACGTCGTCCCGGGATTCCGGTGGCGACCTCGTCCCGGCCCCTCTGCCGTCCCAGACAGAGGAGAACCGCCATGTCCCGCATCCCGCACCGCGCCCTCGCCGCCCTCTCGGTGGCCGCCCTCGCCCTCACCGGCTGTTCGGTGTCCGGCTCGTCCGGCGACGGGGCGTCGTCGTCCGTCTCCGGGGCCGGCGGCGGCGAGTCGACGACCGTGACGATCATGACGCACGACTCGTTCAACCTGCCCGAGGAGCTCGTCCAGAAGTTCGAGCAGGAGTCCGGCTACACCCTGAAGACCACGGCCCCCGGCGACGCCGGCAGCGTGGTGAACCAGCTCCTGCTGGCCAAGGACGAGCCCACCGTGGACGGCGTCTATGGCGTGGAGGACCACTCGGCGCACCGTCTCGTCCGCGAGGGCGTCGTCGCCGCCTACACCCCGAAGGACCTGCCCGCCTCCGCGCAGGACCGGATGGTGGAGGACCGCATGACCCCGGTGGACCAGGGCCAGGTGTGCTTCAACACGGATCCGGCGTGGTTCACCGCCCACGACGTCGAGGCCCCCACCTCGATCGACCAGCTCGACGACCCCGAGTACGCGAAGCTGACGGTCGCCACCTCCCCCGTGGCCTCCTCCCCCGGCCTGGCGCTGCTCGCGGCCACCACGGAGAAGTACGGCGACGACGGCTGGCAGGACTGGTGGCAGGGCCTGATGGAGAACGGCGGCAAGGTCGCCGACAGCTGGTCCGACGCCTACAACTCGGACTTCTCCGGCGGCGAGGGCAAGGGTCGGTTCCCGGTGGTGCTCTCCTACTCCTCCTCCCCCGCGTTCGCCCCCGAGACCGAGGTGATCGAGGACTCCTGCACCCCGCAGGTCGAGTACGCCGGCGTGCTCGAGGGCGCGAAGAACCCCGAGGGCGCGCAGGCGTTCGTGGACTTCATGCTCACCGAGGACGTCCAGTCCGCCCTGCCCGAGTCGATGTACATGTACCCGATCGACGAGTCGGTGCAGCTGCCCGAGGAGTGGGCGCAGAACGCACCGCTCGTCGAGGACGCCATCACCCCGGACCCCGCCCGCATCGACGAGCGCCGCGAGGACCTGCTGAAGGAGTGGACCGCCCTGTCCGAGGCCTCCCGGCGCTGATGTCCGCACTCACCGAGGTCGCGGCCCCCGGCACGGACCTGCCGCGCCGGCGGGCCCGCGGCCGGGGGGACGGGCTCGGCCCGTGGTGGCTGGTGGCCGCCGTCCTGCCGGTCGCCTTCCTGCTCGTCTTCTTCGCGTGGCCCGTGGCGGCCATGCTCTGGCGCGGGATCGGCGGCGACGCCGACGCGTTCACCGGCGCCGTGGACCTCACCGCCTTCGGGGAGACCCTCGCCCGCGAGCGCACGTGGCGCATCCTCGGCCAGACGCTCGGCATGGCCGCAGCCGGCACGGTGGTCTCGGTGGCGCTCGGCCTGCCGACCGCGTTCGTGCTGCACCGGCGTCGCATCCCGGGGCGGGCCGTGCTCCGCGCCCTCGTGCTCGTGCCGTTCGTGCTGCCCACGGTGGTGGTCGGCGTCGCGTTCCGCGCCCTGCTCGCCCCCGGCGGACCGCTGGGCTTCACCGGGCTGGACCAGACGACCACCGCCGTCGTGCTGGCCATGGTCTTCTTCAACGTGTCCGTGGTGGTGCGCCAGGTGGGCGCGCTGTGGAACGCGCTGGACCCGCGCCAGACCGAGGCCGCCCGCACCCTGGGCGCCTCGCCGTGGCGGGCGTTCCGCACCGTGACGCTGCCCCAGCTCGCCCCGGCGATCGCCACGAGCGCGGCGCTGGTGTTCCTGTTCTGCGCGTCCGCGTTCGGCATCGTCCAGACGCTCGGCCGGCCCGGCTACGGCACGCTCGAGTCGGAGATCTGGGTGCAGACCTCCGTCTACCTGGACCTGCGGACCGCGGCGGTGTTCTCCGTGCTGCAGTTCGCGGTGGTGCTGGCCGCCGTCGTGGTCTCCGGCGTGACGGCGGCGCGCACCCAGCGGGCGCTGCGCCTGCGGGAGACGCCGCCGGCCCGGCTCACGCGCGCGGACGCGGTCCCGGTGGCCGTGATGCTCGCGGTGGTGGCGCTCGTGGTGGCGCCGATCCTGACGCTCGTGGTGCGCTCCTTCCACACCCGCCACGGCTGGGGGCTGGGCAACTACCGGCTGCTGTCCACGAGCGCGGGCAGCGGGTTCGTGGGCGGGTCGACGCCGGCCCAGGCGCTCGAACAGTCCCTGCGGGTGGCCGTGGACGCCACGCTCGTGACGCTCGTGGTGGCCGTGCCGCTGGCCCTGCTGCTGACCCGGTCCTTCCGCTCACGCGCCGCGCTGGCGGCCCAGCGGGCCCTCGACGGCGCCCTGCTCCTGCCGCTCGGGGTGTCCGCGGTGACCGTGGGCTTCGGCTTCGTCGTGTCCCTGCGGGCCGCGTTCCCGGAGCTGGCGGCCTCGGGCGTGCTCGTGCCGCTGGCCCAGGCGGTGGTGGCGCTGCCGCTCGCGGTGCGGGCGCTCGTGCCCGTGCTCGCGGCGGTGGACCCGCGGCTGCGGGAGGCCGCGCGCACCCTCGGGGCGGGCCCGTGGCGGGTGCTGGCCACGGTGGACGGCCCGTTCCTCGCGCGCGGCGTGGGTGTGGCCGCGGGCTTCGCGTTCGCGGTGTCCCTGGGCGAGTTCGGGGCCACGAGCTTCCTGGCGAGCCCGTCCGCGCCCACCCTGCCGGTGCTGATCGCCCGGCTGCTGGGCCGGCCGG
This sequence comes from Micrococcus sp. R8502A1, assembly GCF_006704135.1. Classification (NCBI taxonomy): domain Bacteria; kingdom Bacillati; phylum Actinomycetota; class Actinomycetes; order Micrococcales; family Micrococcaceae; genus Micrococcus; species Micrococcus sp. R8502A1. The sequence continues at coordinate 19,014 of NZ_VIGS01000017.1, read as the reverse complement.
GCGCGGACAACTACGGGATGGCGCTCGCGGCGGCCACGGTGCTGGCCGTGCTGAGCGCCGGGATCATGCTGGTGTGCGAGCGGCTGCGCCCCCGGGGCCCGGCCGGGGCGGGAGGTCTGTGATGACGCCGACGACGACGGGGGCCTCCCTCCGGCTCCGGGACGTGGCGATCCGCTATCCGGACGGCTCCACCCCCGTGCGGGGGACGGACCTGGACGTGGCCGCCGGGGAGATCGTGGCGCTCGTGGGCGCCTCCGGCTCGGGCAAGTCCACCATCCTGCGCGGGATCGCCGGGCTCGAGGACGTCGTGGCGGGCACGGTGGAGCTCGACGGGCGGGACGTGGCGGCGGTGCCGACGCACCGCCGGGGCGTGGGGATGGTGTTCCAGGACGGGCAGCTGTTCCCGCACCGGACCGTGGGCCGGAACGTGGCGTACGGCCTCGAGTCCGCCGGCTGGGACCGGGCCCGGCGGCGGGCGCGCGTGGCCGAGCTGCTGGACCTGGTGGGCCTGACCGAGCTCACGGACCGGCCCGTGCAGCGACTCTCCGGTGGGCAGGCCCAGCGCGTGGCGCTCGCCCGGTCGCTGGCCCCGGCCCCGCGGGTGCTCCTGCTGGACGAGCCGCTGTCCGCGCTCGACGCGGACCTGCGCCGGCGCCTGGCCGAGGACATCCGGGCGGTGCTGCGGGCGGCGGGGACGACCGGCGTCGTCGTCACCCACGACCTCGCGGAGGCCGCCGTGATGGCCGACCGCACCGTGCGCCTCGGCGCGGGGGGACGCATCGCGGCGGAGGAGGCCGGCCCGGCGGTAGCCTCTCAGGCATGACCCCGCCCGCACCCCGCCCCCGGCTGACCGCCCAGGACGTGGTGGACGCCGCCGTCGGGATCCTGCAGGACTTCGGCATGGGCGACCTGTCCATGCGGCGCGTGGCCGCGGTGCTGGGCGTGCAGGCCTCCGCGCTGTACTGGCACGTGCCGGACAAGCAGTCGCTGCTGGCGCGGGTGGCGGACCGGATCGTCGCCGAGGCGGAGGAGACCGTGCGCGCCCGCCGCATCACGGACCTGGCGGGCCGCGCCGAGGCCGCGGAGGCCGCCCTGCTGCGGCACCGGGACGGGGCGGACCTGGTGCTCTCCGCCCTCGCGCTCGGGCTGGGCGGTCTCGGCCTGCACCGTCTGCTCACCGAGGCGGCAGACACCCCGGAGGACGGGGAGCGGGCCCTGGCACTGCTGCTGGGCACCGTGTCCCTGCGGCAGCAGCGCGCGCAGGCGCAGGCGCTCGGCGTGCCGACCGGCCCGGACGTGCAGCGGCACCGCACGGACCCGCTCTGAGCCCCCGTCCGGCGCCGCCGCGCGGGAGGCCGAGGAGAGGAGACCTGCCTCCTCACAGGTGCGCTCGGTAAGGTCGGGAGGACAGGTCGGGACGGGTCGTCCCCTTCGTTCAGGGCGATCCCGCCCGACCGCCGCAGGACCAGCATGGCCCGCCGGACCCGGCTCACAGTTCCGGCGCGGCCCCCTTCGACACAGCCGGCGAAGCCATGGGAGCACGGATCAACCACCCGCGGACGGTCGTGGACCGGACGCTGCATCACGACGTCGAGGCCGCGCACCCCGCGGCGCTCGTCGACGTGGGCTGGGACTTCCGTGGCCCGGGCGCCAAGGCGGAGGAGCAGCACCGCCCGCTGCGCGTGGTCCGTGCCCGCCGACCTCGGGGCACCCCGCGGGACCGGAACGGCGTCGACCTCACGCGCACCGGCCCCGTCGTCCCCCGCCCCGCCCCGCCGCGCACCCGGATCCGCCGGGACGGCGTCCGCGTGGTGGCCAGCCCGCTGGCCATGCTGCCCGGCGTGGACCACGGCCCCGCCCTCCGCCTGGACCTGCACCCGACGACGGGGGGCATCGTCTACGTGGCCCGCGAGCTCGAGCTGCGCGAGCTCGGCGACGACGTCCGCGGCCACGTCTACACCGGGATGGTCGGCACGGCGCATCTGAGCGCCTTCTGGTCCACCGTCACCGTCGACCTGCCGCCGAAGCGCCCGGTGATCGTGCGGCTGCGCTCGGACCGGGACGCCGAGCTGCTCGCCCTGCTCGAGGTCCTCGCCCCCGTGGACACACGCGTGGTCTCCTACCGGCTCGACGAGTCCCCCGTGGGCACGCAGCGCTCCAGCTACCTGCTGCCGGACGTGGACCCGGAGACGGTCGCCCAGACGGGTGCGGCCCGGATCCCGCTCGAGGCCATCGAGGCCGCCCAGGAGGAGGAGGACGCGCTGCGCCGCTCCTCCGGCGTCTTCCTCTCCCGCCGCCGCACGGACCGCTTCCTGCGCCGCAACCTGCCCGGGGTGACCCACGGCCTCACGTTCGCGGACGAGGCGGACGTGACGGACGTGTACGTGGACGGCTCCGTGCTGCGCGGCTCCCGCATCGGCGGGGCGGCCGCCGTCGCCGGGCCGAGCATGTGGGCCGTGCAGGCCGTGGCCGGGGCCACGATGCCGCTCGAGGTGGAACTGGAGGCGCTCGTGCTGGGGCACGTGATCTGCGCGTGGGCGGGCACCCCCGGCGGCCGGGTCACCATCCACTCGGACTCGCGCGCCGCGCTGGCCCTGCTCAACGCCGCCCGCCGTGAGCGGCTCACCCTCGGTGGCGCCCGGGGCGAGCGCATCCGCCGCACTCTGCGGCGCCTGCTGGCCGCCGTCGACCTGGCGCAGGCCGCGGACGTCCAGGTGGACACCACGTGGGTCAAGGGCCACGTGGGGGTGCACGGCAACGAACTCGCCGACGACCTCGCCCGGGCCGCCGCCCGCCATGCCAGCGTCGGCACCCCCGAGGGGGACCTGCCCGAGCGGCTGGGGCAGCTGATCCAGCTCCGCGTCGAGGACGACGCCGCCGCCGGCTGACCCCGGCCCCGATTCCGCGTCCTCCGTCCCAGCCTCTAGGGTGGGGCTGTGGAAGCGACAGTGGAACAGATCACAGCGGCCGTCACCGCCTTCAACGACAAGTACTGGTACGTCGTGATGGCGCTGCTCTTCGTGGCCGGGGTGTGGTTCACCATCCGGACCGTGGGCGTGCAGGTGCGCATGCTCCCGGAGATGCTCCGGTCGGTGACGGCCAAGTCCCAGACCGGGTTCGAGAACGACGGCGTGAGCCCGTTCCGCGCCTTCACCATCTCGGCGGCCTCGCGCGTGGGCACCGGCAACGTGGCCGGCGTGGCGATCGCGATCGTGATCGGCGGCCCGGGCGCCGTGTTCTGGATGTGGCTGCTGGCGATCATCGGCGGCGCCACCGCCTTCGTCGAGTCCACGCTGGCCCAGCTGTACAAGCAGAAGGGCGCGGACGGCTACTTCGGGGGGCCCGCGTACTACATCCGCGACGGCCTGGGCGCGAAGTGGCTTGCGGCCATGTTCGCCGTCGCCATCACCGTGACCTACGGCTTCGTGTTCAACGCCGTGCAGTCCAACTCGATCTCCGAGTCCGTGCAGGCCAACTGGGGCGTGTCCTCCACCACCGCGTGGATCGTGGGGCTGGGCCTGGCCGCCCTCACCGGTCTCGTGATCTTCGGCGGCGTGCGCCGGCTCTCGGCCGTGACCAACGTGGTGGTCCCCGCGATGGCCACGTTCTACATCTTCCTGGCCCTGATCGTGATGGTCGTCAACATCACCGAGGTCCCGGGCATGATCGCGCTGATCGTGGGCCACGCCTTCGGCCTGCGCGAGGTCGCGGGCGCCGCCGTCGGCATGACGATGGTGATGCAGGGCGTGCGCCGCGGCATGTTCTCCAACGAGGCCGGCATGGGCTCCGCCCCGAACGCCGCCGCCACCGCGGCCGTCTCCCACCCGGCCAAGCAGGGCTTCGTGCAGTCCCTGGGCGTCTACTTCGACACCCTGGTCGTGTGCTCGGCCACCGCGTTCGTCATCCTGCTCTCCAACCCGGCCTACGGACGCGGGGAGGCGCTCGGCATGCAGGTGACCCAGGGTGCGCTCCAGCAGGCCGTGGGCGCGTGGGCCGGCCCGGCCCTGACGGTCATCATCTTCTTCCTGGCCTGGTCCTCCGTGCTGGGCAACACCTACTACGGAGAGGCCAACATCCGGTACCTGGCCGGCCGCCACGCGGGTCGGGCCATCACCGTGTTCCGCGTGCTCGTGCTGGTGTGCGTGGTCGGCGGCGCGCTCGGCTCCGTGGCGCTGGTGTGGAACCTCGCGGACACGTTCGCGGCCCTCATGGCGACCATCAACCTCGTGGCGATCATCCCGCTGGGCGGGCTGGCCGTGAAGCTGCTCCGGGACTACGAGCGCAAGCTCAAGGCGGGCATGGATCCGGGCTTCCACATCTCCGACCTGCCGGAGGCGCGGAACGTGGCCCTCTGGCGGGACGAGCCGAAGACCTCCCCGCTCCAGGACTGACGCCCCCGCCCTCCCGCGCGTTTCGAGGCGGGATATCGACCCCATCCGGCTGCCGCGGGCGGCCGTGGGGTGGATATCCCGCCTCGATGCGTGAGGAGGCCCGGTCTGGACACCGTGCGGGGGTCGGCGCCTAGGTTGAGGCGCACCCGACCGGCCACGCCCGAGCGGCCGGCACGACGTCCGAGGAGGACACATGGGCATCCTCTCCAGCATCACCCGCACTCTCGGCGGCGGCGGCCGCCGCTCCAGCCGGCCCACCATCGGTGCGCACGTCGGCCGGTCCCCCGGCTTCGGCCGGCAGGGCCGCGCTCAGGGACGCCGGTCCAGCGGCCTGGGCGGTGCCCTCCTGGGCACGCTCGGCGGTCTGGCGCTGCGTGAGCTCTCGCGCCGCGGCGCCGGGGGCACGACGCGCGGGCGCAGCTCCGGTGCGTACCGCGGCGGCTTCGGGCCCTCGGCCCGGTCCACGGGCGGCCTCGGCACCGGCCTGCTGGGCGGGCTGCTCGGCGGGGCCCTCGCCTCCCGCGGCCGGGGCGGCGCCGTCGGCCGACGCGCGGCGGGCGGCCGCCGGACCGTGGGCGGCGGCTTCTGACCGCTGCGCGGGCGCGGAGTCGCCGCTGAACGGCATCACCGCGGAGCGGACACGACCACGGGGCGGGCACCGACGGATCGGTGCCCGCCCCGTGGTCGTGGTGGGCCGGTGGCGTGCTCGAGGCGTCTGCGCCGCGGCTCAGCCGAGGCCGGCGACGCGGCCCAGGATGAACACCAGGACGCCGATGGCCACGAGGGCGATGATCAGCCCGAGCACGATCTTGCCGGCCGAGCGCTCGCCGGTCTGCTCCACGTCCATGCCCGGGTTGTCCGGGCCGACGCCTGCACCCTCGGCTGGGGGCGTGTCGCCGTCGAATGCGACGCCGGAGGTCTCGTCCGTCGCCTCGCGTGCGCGCCGGGCGTCCTGGGGGTCGGGGGTGTGCGGGGTGGCCATGGCCGGCTCCTCTCGTCTCGGCGGCACGGGTGCGCGCCGCTGGCCCTCACGGTAGGCCCGGGGCAGGGGGTCCTGACCAGGGTATGGCGACGCCCGCCCCCAGCGCTTTCGTGGCCGAAACGGCGCGCCCCGAGCCGCTTTCGTTGACGAAACGGCGCTCCTCCGCGCCGCCACGACGGATCCCGTCACACTCTTGATCGTTGGACGTCCAAGCAATAGCGTGATCGGCGTCACGTCCCCGCCGTCCGGAGGAGCCCCCATGCCCGAGGCCTACATCATCGACGCCGTCCGCACCCCCGTGGGTCGCCGAGGGAAGGGGCTCGCCGGCGTGCATCCCCTCGATCTGGCGGCCGCGCCGCTGCGCGAGCTCGTCGCCCGCCAGGACATCGACTCGGCCGAATACGACGAGGTCATCCTCGGCTGCATCGACCAGCTCGGCCCACAGGCCATGGACGTGGCGCGCAACGCCTGGCTCGCGGCCGGGCTCTCCGAGGACGTCCCCGGCACCACGGTCGAACGCCAGTGCGGCTCCGGCCAGCAGGCGGTCCACTACGCCGCACAGGCCGTCATGAGCGGGACGGCGGACCTCGTCGTCGCCGGTGGCGTCCAGTCCATGTCCGCGATCCCGCTCTCCCGGTCCAACAGCGCGGCCGCCGACTTCGGCTTCCCCGACCCGTTCACCGGCTCCGAGTCCTGGGCCGCCCGCTACGGGGACGAGGAGATCTCCCAATTCCGCGGGGCCGAGATGATGGCCCGGCACTGGAACCTGGACCGGGACACCCTGGAGGAGTTCGCGGTGCGCTCCCACAAGCGCGCGCTCGCCGCCCAGGCCGACGGTCGCTTCGACCGCGAGATCATCCCGCTCGCCGGCCTCACCGCGGACGAGGGCCCCCGCACCCCGGACGCCGCGAAGATCGCCTCGCTCGACCCGATCGTCCCCGGCGGGCTGCACACCGCCGCCACCGCCTCCCAGATGTCCGACGGCGCGGCCGCCCTCCTGCTCGCCTCCGAGGAGGCGGTGCGCCGCCACGGCCTCACCCCGCGAGCCCGCATCCACCACCTCTCCGCCCGCGGCGCCGACCCCGTCATGATGCTCTCCGCCCCGATCCCGGCGACGGCGTACGCGCTCGACCGCATGGGCCTGACCATCGACGACATGGACCTCGTGGAGATCAACGAGGCGTTCGCCGCCGTCGTGCTGGCCTGGCTGACCGAGACCGGCGCGGACCCGGCGAAGGTCAACGTCAACGGCGGGGCGATCGCCCTGGGCCACCCCATCGGCGCCACCGGCGCCCGCCTGATGACCTCCCTGCTGCACGAGCTCGAGCGCAGCGGCGGCCGCTACGGCCTGCAGACCATGTGCGAGGGCGGCGGCCAGGCCAACGTCACCGTGATCGAACGTCTCTGACCCATCCCCCGGAGGTTCCCATGCCAGACCAGATCACCCACCCCACCGACGCCGGCCACCTCTCCCCCGCCCCGGAGGACACGATCGGCCGCGTGTTCGCGCGCGCGGTCGCCCGCTCCCCGCAGGCCGTCGCCCTGCGCTTCGAGGACCGCGACTGGACCTACGCCCAGCTCCGGGACGGAGCGCACCGCGTGGCCCGCCGCCTCCAGGACACCGGCCTGCCGGCCGGCACCCGGGTGGCCGCCTACGCCACCAACTCGGACGCCTACGCGCTCCTCTTCCTGGCCTGCGTCACGGCCGGCTACGTGCACGTGCCCGTGAACTTCGCGCTCAAGGGCGGCGAGCTCGCCCACGCCCTCGAGGACTCCGGGGCGGAGCTGCTCGTGGCCGACGCCGGCATGCTCGAGCGTGTCGACCAGGTCCGGGCCGAGGGCCGCGCGTCGGCTCTGCGGCACGTGTGGACCATGCTCCCCGCCGGCCACGCCGAGCCCTCCGTGCTTCAGACCGCCCAGGACGAGACGCTGGACGCCGCCGCCCCGGAGGCGGAGGTGTCGGCCACCGACCTGGCCCAGCTGCTCTACACCTCCGGCACCACCTCCACCCCCAAGGGCGCCATGATGTCCCACCGGGCGCTCGTGGCGGAGTACCTCTCCTCGATCATCGCGTTGGACTTCACGGCCGAGGACCGCCCCCTCGTGGCCATGCCGCTGTACCACTCGGCCGCGATGCACGTGTTCCTGCTCCCGTACCTGAGCCTCGGCGCCACGGTGCGCCTGCTGGCCGCCCCGGACATCCCCCGGATGCTCGAGCTCGTGGAGACCGAGCACATCGGCTCCCTGTTCCTGGCGCCCACCGTCTGGGTGCCGCTGGCGAACCACCCGGACCTGGCCACGCGCGACCTCTCCTCGCTGCGCAAGGCCCAGTACGGGGCCTCGATCATGCCGGTGACCGTGCTGCAGCGCCTACGCCAGAGCCAGCCGGGCATCGGCTTCTACAACTGCTTCGGCCAGTCCGAGCTGGGCCCGCTGTGCACCGTGCTGCGCCCCGAGGAGCACGACGCGCGGCCGGCCTCGTGCGGCCGTCCCGTGTTCCACGTGGAGGCGCGGGTGATGACGGCCGACGGCGCCCCCGCCGCGCCCGGCGAGCCCGGCGAGATCCAGTACCGCTCGCCGCAGCTGCTCTCCGGCTACTGGAACCGCCCAGATGCCATCGCGGACGCGTTCACCGACGACGGCTGGTTCCGCTCCGGCGACCAGGTCACCCAGGACGCGGCCGGCTACATCCAGGTGGTGGACCGCATCAAGGACGTCATCAACACGGGCGGCGTCCTGGTCGCCCCGCGGGAGGTCGAGGACGCGATCTACGAGCTGGACGAGGTGGCCGAGGTCGCCGTCATCGGCCTGCCGGACGATCGCTGGATCGAGGCGGTGACCGCCGTCGTCGTGCTCAAGGAGGGCGCCGAGCTGACCGCGGAGACCGTGCGCACCCACGTGAAGGAGCGCCTGGCAGGCTTCAAGGTGCCCAAGCGCGTGGACTTCGTGGCGGAGCTGCCGCGGAACCAGTCGGGCAAGCTGCTCAAGCGCGCGCTGCGCGCCGAGCGGACGCAGGAGGCCCGGTGACGCGCACGCAGAAGCCGACCTACGACGTCGTCACGCCCCTGGACGTCGACTACCTGGACGCGTTCGGGGAGGCGACGGACGAGGACCGCGCGCACTGGGACCACGCCCGTGCCTACGGCCGGGAGGTGCTCGAGCGGATCGACGGGCACTGGGACCGGGCGGAGTACCCGTTGGACCTGGTGGCGCGGGCGGGCGAGCTGGACCTGCTCACCGATGGGCTGGAGGTGCCGGGGCATGCGGTGATGTCCCCGTTGGCGGCGGGCCTGGTGGCGATGGAGATCTCCCGGGCGGACGGGTCGATGGCGGCCGCGGCGGCGGTGCAGGGCGGGCTCGTGCTGCGCGCCCTGGTGCATTGCGCGAGCCCGGAGCAGAAGGAGCGGTACCTCGAGCCGGTGGCGCGCGGCACGCTGCCGGGCGGGTTCGCGCTCACGGAGCCGCTGCACGGTTCGGACTCGGTGTCCCTCGAGACGTCCGCGCGGCCCGACGGCGCCGGCGGCTGGGTGCTGAACGGCGCCAAGAAGTGGATCGGCAACGGGGCCGCCGGGGGCATCACGATCGTGTGGGCGCGCGACACCGAGGACGGCCAGGTCAAGGGGTTCGTGGTGGAGCAGTCCACGCCCGGCTACGAGGCCGAGGTGATCACGGGCAAGGGCGCGCTGCGGGCGATCCACCAGGCCGAGATCTCGCTGACCGACGTGCGGGTCGGCGACGACGCGCGGCTGCCGGGCGTGGCGAGGTTCAAGGACGCCGCGCGCGTGCTGGTGGCCACCCGCGTGAACGTGGGCTGGTCCGCGCTGGGCCACGCGACCGCCATGTTCGAGGCCGCGCTGGCGTACGCCCGGCAGCGCGAGCAGTTCGGCAAGCCGCTGGGAGCGCACCAGATGGTGCAGGAACGGCTCGCGCAGATGCTGGACGAGGTGACCGCGATGCAGACCCGCTGCGTGGCCGTGGCCCGTCTGCAGGCGGCCGGGCGGCTGCGCGACGAGCAGGCCTCCCTGCTGAAGTACGCCTGCACCCGGGGCGCTCGGCGGGTGGCGCAGATCGCCCGGGACATGCTCGGCGGCAACGGCATCCTCCTCGAGCACCGGGTGATGCGGCACTTCGCCGACGTCGAGGCCCTGCACACCTACGAGGGCACCGAGTCCGTGCAGGCGCTGATCCTCGGCCGGGACCTGACCGGGATGAGCGCGTTCGCGTGAGCCCCGGCCGGCCGCTCTCGTGCCCGGCACCCGCCCCCACCTTCCGACCCCAGGAGCTGACATGACCACCGCACCCACCCCTTCTTCCTCCGACGACGCCCCCGCCGTCCTCGTCGAGACGCGGCCCGGCGTCGTGCGGCTGACGCTGAACCGGCCCGCGAAGGGCAACGCGCTCGGACTGACGATGGCGCGCGAGGTGCTCGCGGCGATCGCCGCGGCCGAGACGGACGAGTCCGTGCACGTGCTCACGCTGACCGGCGCCGGGCGGATCTTCTGCGGCGGCGGGGACGTCCAGGCGATGGCCGCCGCGCCCGCCGGGCCGGAGCGGCGCGCGATGATCCAGGAACTCGGCGAGGCGGCGGGCGAGGTCGCGGTGGCGCTGACGGGCTCTCGCCTGCTGGTGCTGGGCGGCGTCAACGGGACGGCCGCCGGGGCGGGGCTCGGGCTCATGCTGGGCGCCGACGTCGTGCTGGTGCGCGAGGATGCGCAGCTGGTGACGGCGTTCTCCGCGCTCGGGATGACGCCGGACACGGGCGTGTCCTATTGGCTGCCGCGGGTGCTCGGGCCGGTGCGCGCGACGCAGCTGCTGCTCGGCGGTCGGCGCCTGACCGGGACCGAGGCCGTGGAGTGGGGCCTGGCGACCGAGGCGGTGGCCGGCGACGCATTCGCGGCACGTCTGGCGGAGCTCGAGGACGAGCTGGTGGCCGGTCCGGCGCACACCTACGGGCCGACGAAGGCGCTGGCGCGCGGGGCCGACGTCGAGGCGCTGCGCGCGCACGTGCGGCAGGAGGCGGCGTCGATCGCGGCGGCGTCCGAACACCCGGAGGCCGTGCGGCGGGTGGAGGCGTTCGCGGGCCGGTGAGGGGCGGGCCGCGGCCCGGGCCGTCAGTGGCCAGGCCGGCGGCGCGCCTCCACCGGGCCGACCCCGGTCAGGCGCGCGAGGGCGTGGAGGTCACTTGAACATCTTCAGGACGTCACCCAGGCCGACCGTGGTGCGCCGGTAGACGGCGTTGTAGGCGGCGCGCTTCGGATCGCGCAGCCAGCCCATCCCCTTGCGGCCGTAGCCGGGGATGACCTTGCGCCTGATCGCACGCTTGGCGCGGCCCGTGGTGCGGGCCTTGATGGACTTCTTCAGGCTGGGCTTGCGGAGACCGATCTTCATGGTCGGGAGGGTAGCGGGTGGGGTGGACGGGATTGGAACAGGTACGCCGTTTACGAGGTCATCGGCTAGGCCCAGGATCGTTTCTCATCGCCGACGAACCGCGGCCCGATGGCCGCAGATGATACTTATAGGTCTCGGAAATCCTCGTTCCCCGCCCATGGACATCTTTCTGATATGCCTCAGAGAATTCGCGCTTGGCCGATTTCAGCTTGAATCCGACCTCCTTATGCACCAGGCGCGACCTTTGATACAAGAACAGTGCGGCCAGTAGAAGCACGAGCCAGTTCAAAACATTATCGGGGAATTCATCCGACCGAACTGCCCACAGGGTTACCACCATAAGCGACAGGGTGCATGCTGCAAGGTAGTAGGTCAGGCAAATACTATCGAAGAAGATAATCCTTCTTTCGCCAGCAAGATCCTTTCGAGTCACCTCCAGACGCTCGCGGATAGAGAAGAGGTGCCGCTCCACCTTCAATATCCCTGAAACTTTCGCTCGTGCCGCGAAGGCTGCAAACGCCGCCATGAAGAGCAAGACCCCGGCACCCTTGATTGCGTACCACACCTGCGGAGGAACTGGACTAGACCAGCCCAAAGCGAGAACCAGGCAAGAAATTGTCGCGAGCAGCAGGAAGGCTCCGACAACCTCGTACTTCACAGCCACACGTCCTGGATAGGGGTATAGGATCTCGCGGGAATAGAGGAATGCTCGTCTTTGCATCTCTCGAGTGAATGACTTGCGCGCCTCTTCGCTGAGATACTCCATGCAGGCTTGGCCTGCCGCGACCTGCATCCCGAGTTCCGAGGGAGGGTCGGTCCGCATGGCCCAATATCGCCTGTACAGCCAAATAAGGAGCGGTACCAACAAAGGCGCGGGTCCAAATATGATCGTAATCCACACAGACGCATCTGCTGCATCAAACTCTCTCATTTCAAACCACCTAGAACACTTTCAGGAATCGGGCAGTCGGCAGTCGCATCTACGATCTGTAAGATCTGGCAAATCCCTGCCCGATTTTCCCATATTCATTTGACCGTTACCTGTCAATATTCCGCACTCTGCGGATAATATAGCTGCACGAGCTTCTGGATCATCCCAAGATGGGTCACCAAAGGCGTCCTTCTCGTACACGCACGTGCTTCAGGAGCCCCCCGTTTCATCAACCAAAACGCCTTCGGAGCCCCCCGTTTCATCAACGAAAGCGTCAGGGCGGTTCCCGGCGGCAGAGGCATCAGCGTCGACCGCCGTCTCAGCAGGGCTCTGCCCCACGTCCACCGGGCCGACCTCGCCCACCGCACCCTCAGGAACGCCTCCACCCCGCACCTTCCAGTACAGGTACTCCCCGATCGCGGCGACGATCATCTTCGACGGGTCCCCGCCCCTGCCCACGATGTCCGTCATCTTCGCGAAGGCGTCCTCGTTCGCGTACACGGCGCCCATCGCCGACCGTTCCAGGTTCGGGCTCGCGAGGAACTGCTCCAGCGAGTTCGCACCGGCCTGCCCCAGCAGCTTCTCGTCCTCCATGAGCGGCGCCACGAGGGCACTGACCCACGCCTCCTGCTGGGACGGGGAGGCATCCACGCCTTCACCAGCGAAGATCTCGTTGATCTTCTCGATCACTTCCTCCAACGGCCCGCGCTGTTTCTCACGCACCTGCCCGCCTCCCACAGCGGTCGTCCCCTTCAGCGCGGTCCCACCGGTCAACCCGATGTCGCCCGAGGACGTCTTCTTCTGCCGGATGCTCACCAGCTGCACATCGCTCAGGTCGATCAGCTCCTCACCGCCGGGCTGATCGCCCACGAGCTGCACCAGGTGCCGCAGGAACAGCGCCCGCTTGTAGTGCTCGGTGTCCCCGAACTCGTAGATCTGGGAGAGGAAGTCGTAGAGGCTGACGAAGGACCGCATGTCCTTGCGCACCAGCACGAGCTCGTTCACGCGCGTCTCATCCTGGTTCATCCGCGCATGCGCCAGCTCCTTGCGGAACCGGTATGCCACGGGCTCCAGCGCAGCCTGCAGGCCCTCCTGCCCGCTCCCCGGCTTCCACGCGACCCACACCTCGGCGAACGCGTCGACCTCGTCCCAGTCGTACACACCCGCGGCGTCGAGCTTCGTCCCCAGGTCATGGATCAGGTTCGGGTCCGTCACCGTCTCCAGCGTCGCGCCCGCGTAGTACGGCTCGAAGGCAGCCTGGATGTCGTCTTCGGAGTTCACGAAGTCCAGCACGTAGGTGGTGTCCTTGCCCGGCGCCGCGCGGTTCAGCCGCGACAGCGTCTGCACGGCCAGCACGCCGGAGAGCTTCTTGTCCACGTACAGGGCACAGAGCTTCGGCTGGTCGAAGCCGGTCTGGTACTTGTTGGCCACGATCATCACCTGGTAGCCGTCCCCGTCGAACGCCTTCGCCAGGTCGCCGGTCACGGACGGGTTCATGGACCGTTCGGTGACCTTCTCGAGCCCGAAGTCGTCGTCGGTGATCTCGCCGGAGAAGGCCACCAGGGTGCCCACGTCCGTGTACCCCATGTCTTGGATGTACTGGTCCATCTGGCGCTTGTACCGGACGGCGGCGGCGCGGGAGTCGGTGACCACCATGGCCTTGGCCTGCCCGTCCAGCAGTCCGGCCACGTTGGCGCGGAAGTGCTCCACGATGATCTTGACCTTCTGCGCGATGTTCGTCGGGTGCAGCTTGACCCACCGCATGAGCTTCTTGCTCGCCTCGGTCTGGTCCACTTCGGTGGTCGGATTCCCGACGGCGGCCCGGTCGCCTTCCGGACGGAACTCGCCCTTCTGTCCGGCCAGGGCCAGCTTGAAGGCGGTGTCGTAGTTGGTGAAGTTCTTCAGCACGTCGAGGATGAACTCCTCCTCGATGGCCTGCTGCATGGTGTACCGGTGGAAGGAGGCCGGGATCTCCCGGCCCTTCTCGTCGTACTCGCCGGAGGGGCGGCCGAACATCTGCAGGGTCTTGTCCTTCGGAGTGGCGGTGAAGGCGAAGAAACTGATGTTCTGCGGGCGTCCGGTGGCGGCGACCTCGGCGGCGAGGATGGACTCGGTGTCCGCCTCTCCGCCGTCTTCGAGGTCGGCCTGCTCTTCCGGGGTGAGCACACGCTTGAGTTTGGCTGCGGCGGAGCCGGTCTGGGAGGAGTGCGCCTCGTCCGCGATCACCGCGTAGGTGCGGCCGGCGAGCGTCGAGTCACCTTTGAGGAGCTCGAGCACGGCGGGGAAGGTCTGCAGCGTCACCACGATGATCCGGTTGCCCTGCAGCAGCGTCTGCTTCACCAGGGCGGACTTGCTGGTGGCCTCTCCCCCGAGGTTCTTGCGGTCCACGGCCACCACGGTGCCGGAGGTCCGCTCGATCTGCCGGACGGCCTCCTGAAGCTGGTCGTCCAGCACGGTGCGGTCGGTGACCACGATGACCGAGTCGAACACCCGCTGCTCGTCCGCCCCGTAGGTGGAGAGCAGCCGGTGGGCGGTCCAGGCGATGGTGTTGGTCTTGCCGGAGCCCGCGGAGTGCTCGATCAGGTAGGACTTCCCGGCGCCCTCCTCGCGGACGGCGGCGAGCATCGTGGTGACGGCCTCCCACTGGTGGAAGCGCGGGAAGATCAGCGTGGACTCCCGGCGCGAGCGGCCGTACTCGTCCTCCACGGTCTCCTTCTTAAGGAAGACGAACTTCTGGAGGATCTCGAGCCAGGTGTCCCGCTGGAGAATCCGTTCCCACAGATAGGAGGTGGAGGAACCGCCGTTCGGGTTGAGCGGGTTGCCGGCGTGGCCGTCGTCGCCTTGGTTGAAGGGCAGGAAGAAGGTGTCCTTCTCGGCCAGCTTGGTGGTCATCCAGACCTCGCGGTTGGAGACGGCGAAGTGGACCACGGCGCGGGTGCCGAACCGGAACAGTGGCGTGGCCTTGGGGTTGCGCTCGCGGTACTGCTTCTTCGCGTGGCCGATGGACTGGGTGGAGTCGGTCTTCAGCTCGATCGTCGCCACGGGCAGGCCGTTGACGAACAGCACCAGGTCCACGGACTGGTTGGTGGCCGGGTTGAAGTGCACCTGACGCATCACGCGGAGGCGCATGCGCTCGTAGGAGGCGACGGCGGCCGGGTTCAGGTTCGTGGCCGGCCGCGGCTCGGCCATGCGCAGGGTGGCGGAGGTGCCGACCTTGAAGCCCTTGCGAAGCACGTTGAGCGTGCCGCCGACGCCGGTGTCCTGCGGCTTGTTCAGCACGTCGATCAGACGGGTGGTGATCTGGTCCCGCTGCGCCTGCTGGGCGGAGGCCGGGGCATCGGCCTTCACGATGCGCCCGTAGTCCTCCAGTTGATTCTCGGCCAGCCAGGCGTGGACGTCCTCGGGGAAGATCGCGTTCTTGCGGTCGTAGCCGGCATCGTTGGGCGAGTAGAGCCAGCCGTGCTGCTCCAGGTACTCGCAGATGTAGGTCTCGAGCTCGCTCTCGTTGTGGATGGCCATGGCGGTCAGTCCTCCGTGGGGATCTCGATCTGGCCGGTGACGGCGGCGGTGATCAGCGCCGCGCGGCGCTCCTGCGCGAGCTCGATGAACCGCTCCGCCTTGGCGATGAGCGCGTCGATCTTCGCAGTCTCGCGGTCGAGGTGGTCGGCGATCTCGCGCTGTTCTTCGAGTGGCGGGAGCACAACCGGCATCTTCCTCAACTGGTCGTTGTCAATCTCGGCCTGGCCCGGGCGTACGCCACGCGACAGCATGGCGAAACCGTGGCGGTACTGCGGAGAGCGGAACAGCCAGTTCAGGAACTTATGGTTCTCACCGTGCAAGGGACGAAAGCAGAGATAGTGCCCGGAAGAGATCCCTCGGATAGAGCTCACGCCCACCGAACCCTGCCACGCCTTCATCCGGTTGACGACGAACCACCCCGGCTCAACCAGCTGATAGATCGACCGGTCCTCGGCTGTCTCATTCAGGTTCGCGCGATCGGCCTTGAACACCACACCAAAGTCACGGAAGACAGACACCATCGGTTCCTCGATGAAGCCCGTCCGCTTCTCGCGCCGGTACATGGCCCACAGGGGGAAGGTCCGCCATGTCGAGGGGATGGACCCCACCCACGAAGGACCCTCGACAAACGTCTCGTCCGCGGAGGTGGTGAATCCGCTGACGGCATGTTCGACAGCAGCGGAACGCCGCTCACGAAGCCCGCTGATCAAAGACCGCTGTTTCTCGATCAGGGCGTCGATCGTGGCGGTCTCGCGGTCGAGGTAGTCCGCGATACGCCCCTGATCGTCGCGGTCCGGCGCAGTGATTCGCAGCCCAGTGACCTGCCCGCTTGAGAGGTGTTTGACCGTCGTCGAGTAAGTCAGGTCATTGATCACTTTCAGGTGGTCCGGCAAGGCGTACGCCAGGAACCGAAGGTCGGAAACCCCGGTGTCACGGAGAGCGCAGACGCGCTGGTTCAGCGCCGCCGCTCCGCGGCGCCACCGAATGACGTTGAAGTCTCCGTCCATCCCGATGACGACATCCCCGTCCTTGAGCACCTTGTCCTGGGGCACCGTGTGTTGGGGTACATAGGTCTCGAAGTCTGCCGCCGTGATGTCTCGGATCCGGACCAGCGGGACATCACCGGTCGGAGTGAAGTCGTGCGAGTCGAACGGATGACCATTGATCAGACGCGCCATGTCGCCCACGCGACGAATTGTCCACGTGCTCATCGCTCGACCTCCTGCAACAGCTCGATGATCTCGGCGGTGAGCTGCTTGAGCTCGGCGTCGATCTCCTCGAGCGGGCGGGGCGGCACGTACGTGTAGAAGAGCCGGGTGAAGGGGATCTCGTAGCCGATCTTCGTCTTGGACTCGTCGATCCAGGCGCCGGGCACGTGCGGGGCCACCTCGGCCTCGAAGTACTCGTGGATGTCTCGGCCGAAGGGCACCAGTTCGGTGTCGCGCAGCGAGGTGTCCGGCTCCGGCTCACCCGTCTTGTTCGTCACCACCTCTGCCCCGGGATCGTGCACACCGATCGCCCCGGTCAGGGCCTTCACCAATGGAGCGCCGGCGGTCACGCCGTGCTCCTTCAGCGCCTTCTTCAGGTCCAGCTGGAACGTGGGCTGATGGTCCCAGACCCGGCCACGCAGGGAGGCGAGGGCGCTCTCGAGAGCCGAGCGGCCGTCGTCGGGAAGCTTGTCCGCCGGCTTGGTGGCGAGCGCCGCCGCGATGGTGGCGTCCTCCACCTCGAAGCGCAGCTGCAGCGGGCGCTCCACGGTGATCTCCCGGTAGCCGAAGTCCTGCGCGGTGAGGACCTTGGAGAACTCGGCGTTGTCCTCGGACTGGACGTCGAAGTCACGGTAGATGTCCAGCACGCGCTGGCGGTCCGCCTTGGACAGCTCCTTGTTCTTCGAGCCCACGTTGCGGCGCAGCTTGGTGAAGAACGTGCGGGCGTCGATCAGCTGCACCCTGCCGCGGCGGTCTGCCGGCTTGTTGTTGTCCAACACCCACACATAGGTGGCGATGCCGGTGTTGTAGAACATGTCCGTGGGCAGCGCGACGATCGCGTCCACCAGGTCCGACTCCAGCAGCCAGCGGCGGATCTCGGACGGGCCCGAGCCCGCCCCACCCGTGAACAGCGGGGAGCCGTTGAGGACGATGCCGGCCCGACCACCGCCCTCCGAGACCGGGCGGAGCTTCGAGGCCACGAGCTGGAGGAACAGCATCTGGCCGTCGCTGATGGCGGGGGTGCCGCCCGGGAAGCGGTTCGTGGCGCCGCCGGCGGCGATCTCCTTCTCCACCGCGGTGCGGGAGGCCTTCCAGTCGCCGCCGTAGGGCGGGTTGGAGAGGACGTAGTCGAAGCGCTCGGTCAGGTGGGCGTCGTTCTTGAGGGTGTCCCCGCGGGCGATGCCGTCCGCGGCCTGGCCCTTGCCGAGCAGCTCGGACTTGCAGATCGCATAGGACTGGTCGTTGAGCTCCTGCCCGAACAGGCGGACCTCCGCGTTCGGGTTCATGCGGCGCAGGCGCTCGTCCAACAGGGACAGCATGCCGCCGGTGCCGGCCGTGGGGTCATAGACGGTGCGGACCGGGTAGCCGGTGAGGACGTCGTCGTCGTTGGCGGTGAGCAGGTCCACCAGGAGCTTCACCGCGTCACGCGGGGTGAAGTGCTCACCGGCGGTCTCATTGGAGGCGGCGGCGAAGCGGCGGATCAGATCCTCGAAGAGGGTGCCCATGTCCGCGTTGGAGACGGTCTCCGGGGAGAGGTCGATGGAGGCAAACTGCTGCAGGACCAGGAAGAGGCGGTCGTGCTCGTCCAGCTTGGCGACCGTCTTGTCGAACTCGTAGTAGGTGAACAGGTCCGCCACGTTCTGGGAGAACCCGTCCACGTAGGCCAGCAGGTTCGTGCGGAGCAGGTCCGGCTCCTGCAGGATGCGGTCCAGGGTGAAGGGGCTGAGGTTGTAGAACGTCAGGCCCGTGCGGGACTCCACCAGGTTGTCGAGGACGAAGTCCGGATGGCCCTTGGCCGCCAGCTCCGCGAAGAACTCCCGGTGCGGGGCCATGACCGCCTCCATGCGGCGCAGGATGGTGAGCGGAAGGACGAGCGTACCGTACTGGTTCGGCTTGAACACGCCCCGGAGCTGATCCGCGATCCCCCACACGAAGTTCGAGAGGTTCTGGGGAGAGCGGTGGGGCGCCGAGGCAGCGCCGCGCGTGGCGGGGGTGGTCATGGGGTCCTTCGAATGGTGGGGGCGGGCCGCTGGACGGGACCCATTCCGACCCCGCAGCGACCCGACAGGGCGACGGATCATACACAACCACACTTGCCTATGCTCTGCGTGCGCGAGTACGCTCGCGTGTGGTAGCTAGGGCTGAGACAGTGCCCCGAGCACCAATTCGAGAGGCCCACGCTTGCGTGGGCCTCTGCGCTTGTCTGCAGTGTCCGCTGTGCCCTGCACAATGGTCAGATGCTGCTGGCGTACATCGACGAGATCGGCGAGCCGGGCGCCTACGTCGGCCCGGACCATCCTCGCTTCCGGACAAGTCCAGCCTTCGGTTATGCCGGATTCGTCATGCCGGAGTCTGCCGCACGAGGCTTTGGGGCGAAGTTCACCGCGCTGAAGCGTCAGCTGTTCGCCTCGGAGATCGACCGAGCGAAACACCCCGGACGGTGGGAGTTCAAGGGGGCCAATCTGTTCGGGCGTGTCAACTTGTCTGTGTAAGCGGGGTGGTCACAGGTAGGGGTTGATCCGGTCGGGGTAGGCCGCGGCGAGCTGGGCGAGGGCCTGCTTCCAGTTCGTGACGGCCTGGCCTTCGACGAGCCGG
>NZ_VIGS01000016.1:0-44305 GCF_006704135.1 Micrococcus sp. R8502A1 | reverse complement strand
TCGACAGTCTTGTATATTTTCTTTGTAGGTGTTGTTACACCCACGGATGCCACTGTTGATGCGTTGGTGGGAAGAGTCATATGGGTATAGGGGCGGGCTCCCGCCCTCCACCCCCGCTCGCCGGGCCCGGACGGCCCGGGCGCGGTGAACCCCCAGCCGCTGGCCGAGCGCGTCGACAACCGCTCGCAGCGCCCCGCCTCGAACGCCTTCCGCGACTTCATGGCCTCCGACTGGGCGCCGTCGTCGGACGCCCTGCCCGACGCCGACGCCGCGGCCCCGTACGCCGCCCGGCGGCGGGCCGCCGTGTCCGCGCGCTTCCCGGGCGAGCGGATCGTGGTGCCGGCCGGCCGCCTCAAGGTCCGCTCGAACGACACCGACTACCGCTTCCGCGCGCACTCCGCGTTCGCCCACCTGACGGGCCTCGGCGTGGACCACGAGCCAGACGCCGTGCTCGTGCTCGAGCCCACGGACCCGGGCGCCGGCGACGACGGCACGGACCACACCGCCACCCTGTACTTCCGTCCCCTGGCCGGCCGGGACACCGAGCAGTTCTACGCGGACTCGCGCTCGGGCGAGTTCTGGATCGGCCCCCGTCCGACCCTGGCCGGCCTGGCCGCCCGCACGGGTCTGCGCACGGCGGGGCTCGAGGAGCTCGAGTCCGCCGTCACCAAGAACGTGGCCGCGGACGGCACCGCGGTGCGGCTGCTGGCCGAGACCGACCAGGACGTGGACGCCCTGCTGGCCGCCGTCCGGACCGAGGCCGGCGTGGACCTGGCCGCCGCGGCCGAGGCCGACGCCCAGACCGCCGAGTTCCTCTCCGAGCTGCGCCTGGTGAAGGACGCGTGGGAGGTCGAGCGGATGCGCGCCTCGGTGGCCGCGACCATCGCGGGCTTCGAGGACGTCGTGCGGGCCCTGCCGCGCGCCGTGGGACACGACCGCGGCGAACGCGTGGTCGAGGGCGCCTTCTTCGCCCGCGCCCGCCTCGAGGGCAACGACCTGGGCTACGACACGATCGCGGCCTCCGGCAACAACGCCACGATCCTGCACTGGATCCGCAACACGGGCGCCGTGCGCCCGGGTGAGCTGCTGCTGCTCGACGCCGGCGTCGAGGACGACTCCCTCTACACTGCGGACATCACCCGCACCCTGCCCGTGTCCGGCACGTTCACGGACGTGCAGCGCCGCATCTACCAGGCGGTCCTCGACGCCGCGGACGCCGCCTTCGCGATCGTGCGCCCCGGCATCCGGTTCCGCGAGCTCCACGCCGAGGCCATGCGGGTGCTCGTCGACCGCCTCGACGGCTGGGGCCTGCTGCCGGTCTCGGCCGAGGTCGCGCTCTCGGACGAGGGCCAGCACCACCGGCGCTGGATGCCCCACGGCACCTCGCACCACCTCGGCCTCGACGTGCACGACTGCGCGCAGGCCAAGCGCGAGCTCTACCTGGACGGCGTGCTCGAGCCGGGCATGGTCTTCACGATCGAGCCGGGTCTGTACTTCAAGGAGGAGGACCTGGCCGTCCCCGAGGAGTACCGCGGCATCGGCGTGCGCATCGAGGACGACATCCTCGTGACCGAGGACGGGGCCGAGAGCCTCTCCGCGGCCCTCCCCCGCACCCCGGACGAGATCGAGGCCTGGATGGCGCGGCTCCAGGCGTGATCCGGCGCGGAGGGCGCCCCTAGGGTTCGGACCATGGGTATCGACCTGACCACCGAGCTCACCGCCCTCCGCGACCGCCTCCTCTCCGCCGAGGCGGAGCACGCCGACCTCATCTGCCGCGTCCGGGACCGCCACCGGGCCTCGGCCCGGAACCTCGTGCACTACGTCGCCCTGCGCGGCACCGACCTGCGGCCGCTGCAGGAGGCGCTGAGCGACGCCGGACTGTCCTCTCTGGGCCGCATGGAGGCCGGCGTGCTGGGCCACGTGGACGCCGTGCTGGCCGCCGCCCGCGCACTCGACGGCGACCCCGCCCCCGCGCCCGAGGACGACGCCCTGACCTCCGCCGAGGGCCGCGCCATCCTCGCCCGCAACGCGGCGAGCCTGCTCGGTCCGGCCCGCGGCGACCGGGACGCGCGCATCATGGTGACCATGCCCTCCGAGGCCGCCACGGACCCGGAGCTCGTGGCCCGGATCGCCGAGGCCGGCATGGACCTGGCGCGCGTGAACTGCGCCCACGACGACGAGCAGGCGTGGGCCGCCATGATCGCGGCGGTCCGCCGGTGTGCCGGTGCGGGCCGGCCCGCACCCCTGGTCGCGATGGACCTGGCCGGGCCGAAGGTGCGCACCGGCCCCATCGAGCCGGGACCGCGCGTCGTGAAGGTGAAGCCCGCCCGGGACCCCTCCGGGATCGTCACCGAGCCCTCCCGCGTGTGGCTCGCCGCCGGGCCCCACGACGCCGTGGCCACAGCGGACCGGCCGGACGGCGCCGTCGTCGTGCCGCTCGCGGACCCGGAGGGGAAGACCCTGGCGGTCCTGCAGCGCGGCGACGAGATCGAGCTGACCGATGCGCGGGGTGCACACCGCAGGCTGGAGGTCGAGCAGGTGGACGGCGAGGGCGTGCTCGTGCGGGCGGAGAAGACGGTCTACTGGGCGACGGGCACGGCGCTGACGACGCCGCACGGACCGCTCGAGGTGGGCCAGCTGCCCCCGCTCGAGCAGTCCATGCGCGTGCACGAGGGCGAGGAGATCGTGCTGACCCGCTCGCTCGAGCCGGTCCCGGCGGTCGACGCGCCGCCCTACCGGATCGGCCTCACCCTGGCGCAGGCGTTCGCGGACGCGGAGGTCGGCGACCGGGTCTCCCTCGACGACGGACGGATCGGCGCGCGGATCACGGCGGTGTCCGACGACGAGATCACCCTCGAGGTGACCCAGGCCGGCCCGCGCGGGGCGAAGCTCAAGGCGGAGAAGGGCGTGAACTTCCCGGACACGCACCTGGCCATCCCGGCCCTCACGGACGAGGACCTCGCCCACATCCCGTTCGCGGCCCGCCACGCGGACATGGTGAACATGTCCTTCGTCCGCTCGGCCGAGGACGTGGCCCAGCTGATCGATGCGCTCGAGGCCGAGGACGCGCCGGACGTGGACATCACGCTGAAGATCGAGACGGTGGAGGCCTTCCGTCAGCTGCCGCGGATGCTGCTCGAGGCGATGCGCTGGCGGGACGTCGGGGTGATGATCGCCCGCGGCGACCTGGCGGTGGAGGCCGGCTTCGAACGCATGGCCGAGCTGCAGGAGGAGATCCTGTGGCTGTGCGAGGCCGCGCACGTGCCCGCGATCTGGGCCACCCAGGTCCTCGAGTCCCTCGCCAAGACCGGCCTGCCCTCACGGGCGGAGATCACGGACGCCGCGATGGCGCAGCGGGCCGAGGCCGCGATGCTGAACAAGGGCCCGTACATCGACCGCGCCGTCACCGTCCTCGGCGACATCCTGGGCCGGATGCACGGTCATGCGAGCAAGAAGCGCGACATGCTCCGGCGACTCGAGTCCTGGTCCCTCTGACGGGGCTCAGCCGCGCGGTTCGTCCTGGGGCCGGGGCGGGTGGCCGCCGCGCGCCTCGATGAGCTTGGCGACCTCCTCCGGGGGCAGGGTCACGCCGTAGGAGCGGTCCAGGCCGGTGGGCGCGGTGTCCGCCTCCGGAGTGGGCCGGGCCGACGCCTTGGCTCCGCCGGGGGCCGGCGCCGCGTGGGACCCGCCCGACGACGGCGCGGCGGCCGGGGTGGCCTGCACGGACCCGCCCCCGGCCTCCTCCGCGGCGGGGGCGGGCGCCGGCTGCGGGGCCGGCTGCGGCGTCGGGGCCGCGGCACCGCCCAGGCCCAGCTCCTGGCGGGCGCGGGCGGCGTGGTCGAACGCGACCACGAGGTCGAAGGCCGTGGGCACGACGGCCTGCGAGGACGCGAAGCCGTGCTGGCCCCGACGCATCGCGAAGCCGATCACGCCGAAGATCAGCCACACCGCCAGGCCCAGCAGCATGGAGGTGAGGATCTGCCCCGGGCCGGCCTCGGGGGCCAGCAGGTAGAGGAACACGCCGATCAGTCCACCGAAGAACACGCCGCGCACTCCCGCGGACAACGCCACCTGGGCGTAGTTCAGCCGGCCGCGCACCCGCTCCACGACCCGCAGGTCCTTGCCCACGATCGACACGGCGCTCACGGGGAAGTCCGTGGCGGCGAGGCGGTCCACCTGCTCGCGCGCCTGCGCGTAGGTGGCGTAGGTGGCCAGCAGCTCTCCGCGGGGCAGGCCCTGCTCGGCGCCGGGCTGAGGGTTGGACATCATGAACGACATGGACCCATTGTGCCCGGCCCGGCGCCCGGGCGGGCGGCGGTCCGCCGTCCGCGGACACGGAGCCGCGGCCCGGCACGCCGTAGGCTGGGTCGGTGAGCTCCCCCAAGATCTTCGTGGCCCGCCTGCTGGGCCTGGACGTCTTCGACCCCCTCGGCGACCGCCTGGGACGGCTGCGCGACGTCGTCGTGCTGGACCGCGGCCCCGCCGCAGCCCCGTTCGCCACCGGCCTCGTGATCGAGGTCCCCGGCAAGAAGCGCGTCTTCGTCCCGATGACGCGGGTGACGTCCATGGACTCGGGCCGGATCATCACGACCGGGCTGATCAACCTGCGCCGGTTCTCCCGCCGTGGCGCCGAGCAGATGGTGGCCGCCGACCTCTTCGACCGGAAGGTGCGCCTCTCCGACGGGTCGGGCGAGGCCTTCCTGGAGGACATCGGGCTGGAGCAGCAGCGCAACGGCGACTGGCTGGTCTCGGACCTGTACGTGCGCCGCATCGTCGGCCGCGGCCCCTTCGGCCGCGCCCAGCGGGGCGAGCACCTCCTGCTGAACTGGGACGAGGCCCGCTGGACGGCGCAGGCCGACCCGCAGGGGGCCACGAGCTTCCTCGCCGCGCACGAGGACCTCAAGCCCGCCGACCTGGCGGACATGCTCCACGACATGTCGGAGAAGCGCCGCGTCGAGGTCGCCAGCGAGCTGCAGGACGAACGCCTCGCGGACGTGCTCCAGGAGCTGCCCGACGACGACCAGGTGCAGATCCTCTCCCAGCTGGACATCGACCGCGCCGCCGACGTCCTGGAGGAGATGGACCCGGACGACGCGGCGGACCTGCTCCACGAGCTGCCCGACTCCCAGCAGGAGCTGCTGCTCGAACGCATGGAGCCGGAGGACGCCGAGGACGTCCGGCGCCTGCTCGAGTACGAGGAGGGCACCGCGGGCTCGCTCATGACCCCCGTGCCGGTCATCCTCCCCCCGGAGGCCACCGTGGCCGAGGCCATGGCGACCATCCGACAGCAGGAGATCTCCCCCGCGCTGGCCTCGCTCGTGATCGTGGCCCGGCCGCCCCTGGAGACGCCGACGGGCCGGTTCCTCGGCGTCGTCCACTTCCAGCGCCTGCTGCGGTACCCGCCGCCGGAGGCGATCGGCAACATCATGGACAAGGACCTCGAGCCCGTCTCGGACCTCGCCCCCATCGCCCATGTGACCCGCGAGCTCGCGACCTACAACCTCACGTGCATCCCCGTGGTGAACGAGCAGGACCGCGTCGTCGGGGCCGTGAGCGTGGACGACCTGCTCGACCACATCCTGCCCGACGACTGGCGGGCCATGGACCTCGACGACGCCGAGACCCGCCCCGCAACCTGACCCCCGCGGCCCGCCGCCGCACGACACCGGAGGTGTGAGCATGACCCAGACCGCGCGAGACCTGCGCCCGGGCCGCGGCACCGGCCTGGACACCCCGCTGAGCGCCAGCGGGCGCCGCGTGCCCCGGCTGGCCCCGAACCCGGACGCCTTCGGCGAGGCCACCGAGGGCATCGCCCGCTTCATGGGCACCCCGCAGTTCCTCGTCTGGATGACGCTGTTCTGCGCCGCCTGGCTGGGCTGGAACACGTTCGGCCCGATGGAGTGGCGGTTCGACTCCGCCGAGCTCGGCTTCACCGCGCTCACGCTCATGCTCTCCCTCCAGGCGTCCTACGCCGCACCCCTGCTCCTGCTGGCGCAGAACCGCCAGGACGACCGGGACAGGGTCGCGCTGCGCGAGGACCGTGACCGCGCCGAGCGCAACCTCGCCGACACCGAGTTCCTCACCCGCGAGATCGCCGGTCTGCGGCTGGCCGTCCAGGAGGTCGCCACGCGCGACTTCGTGCGCGGCGAGCTGCGCGGCGTCCAGGACGACCTCAGGGACGACCTCCGCGAGGCGCTGCGCGCCGAGCTGCGGGAGGAGATCCGGGAGGAGATCCGGGAGGAGATCCGGGAGGAGCTGCGCGCCGGCCTCCCGGGCGCCGAGGCCCAGCCCCGCAAGAACAAGAAGACCAAGGGCCGCGGCCGGGATGCGCGGCGCGGCGACGCCGGCGCCGAGCCCACGACCACCACGCTCGCCACCCTCGCGGCCCAGGAGGCCCGCGAGGCCGGGGGGTCCGGTCCGGCGGCCGGTCCCGCCGACGGTGCGGGCCCGGTGGACGGGGGCGGCCGATGAGCGCCCTGGGCCTGCCCGTGCCCGAGGTCCGCACCGACCTCGAGCGCCGGGTGCTGGAACGGCTCGCCACGGTCCAGGACCCCGAGATCCGCCGCCCGATCACCGACCTCGGCATGGTGGAGTCGGTCGTGGAGACCGCCCCGGGCGTCGTCGAGGTCGCGGTCCTGCTCACGATCGCCGCGTGCCCCCTGCGCGGGACGATCCAGACGGACGTGGCCGCCGCCGTCGCCGTCGTGCCCGGCTGTGAATCCGTGGACGTTCGCGTCGGGGTCATGGAGCCCGAGCGCCGCCTGGCGCTGCAGGACGCCCTGCGCGCGACTCGGCCGACGAACCCGTTCGGGGAGGGGACGCTCACGCGCGTCCTCGCGGTGGCCTCGGGCAAGGGCGGCGTGGGCAAGTCCTCGGTCACGGCCAACCTCGCGGTCGCGCTCGCCGCGCGCGGGCTCGCCGTCGGCCTGATCGACGCGGACGTGCACGGCTACTCCATCCCCGGGCTCCTGGGCGTGACCGGCACCCCGACGAAGCTGGACCGGATGATCCTGCCCCCCGTGGTGCGGGACGTGAAGGTCATCTCGATCGGCATGTTCCTCGACGCGGACCGGCCGGTGGCCTGGCGCGGGCCGATGCTGCACCGCGCGCTCGAGCAGTTCGTCACGGATGTGCACTGGGGCGACCTGGACGTCCTGCTCGTGGACCTGCCCCCGGGCACCGGGGACATCGCGATCTCGACGGCGCAGCTGCTGCCCGCCTCGGAGCTGCTCGTGGTGACCACGCCGCAGCACGCCGCCGCGCAGGTGGCCGCGCGCGCCGGTCAGCTGGCGGAGCAGACGGGCCAGACCGTGGCCGGGGTCGTGGAGAACATGGGGCCGATGACCCTGCCGGACGGCACCGTCCTGGATGTGTTCGGAACCGGCGGTGGCGCCGAGGTGGCGGAGCGGCTGTCCGGGGTGCTGGGCACCCAGGTGCCGCTGCTGGGCACCGTTCCCCTGGACCCGGCGCTGCGGGCGGGCGGCGACGCCGGCGACCCCGTGGTGGTGTCCGCGCCGGAGAGCCCCGCGGGCCGGGCGCTGGCGGAGATCGCGCAGCGGCTGGCCGTGCGGCCGCGCGGGCTGGCCGGGCGGCCGCTGCCGTTCACCCCGCGCTGACCTCGGGTGCCGGCGCCCCGGCCGGGGCACCCGACGCGCGCGACGGCGTCAGGTCGCGTCGACGTCGAAGGGGGCGGGTGCCAGCCCGAGCAGCTCGAGGGGGTCCGGTGCGGTCTCCACGGCGGCAGGACGCTCCTCGGCGAGGGCCTCGGCGCGGCCGGAGGCCATCAGGGCTGCGGCGGCGCCGCCCACGGCGGCCGCCCCGGCGGCGGGCGCGGTCGACCGGGTCTGTGCGGCGGCACCGGACTCCGCGGCGGCGGTGCTGCCGGCCCCGGCGGGGCGGCGGAAGAGCGTGCGCGGATCCATGTCCGCCAGGTCCTGGCGGGTGAGGCCGCCGTGCACGTCCTCGGCGCTGACGCCCGTCGCCTGCGCCGCCCGGGACGCGGGCGTGGACGAGCCGCCGGCAGGCTCGCGGAGCGCGTCGCGGATGATGCGGCGCGGGTCGTACTGGCGGGGGTCGTACTTGCGCCAGTCCACCTCGTCGAAGTCCGTGCCGGTCTCCTCCTTGAACTGCGCCTTGGCACCCTCGGCCTTGTCGCGCATGACGCGCAGCCAGTCGGTGAAGGCGCGCGTGTACTCGGGGAGCTTCTCCGGCCCGAGGATGACGATCGCGAGCACCGCCAAGATGATGAACTCGCCGCCGTTGATACCAAACACCCTCCCAACTCTACTAGAGCGGCACCGCCCCACAGCCCGGAGCCGCGGGGGCGGGGCGGCTCAGCCGCGGGGGCGCGGCACGGCGTCCGCGATGCGTTCGAGGCCTCGCTCGAGGCGTTCCTCGACGGCGTCGCCGCCGCCCAGCTCGAGCACCCGTGCCCGCTCGGAGACCAGCAGGTGGGTGAGGACCGCGTCGGCGCGCTCGTCCGGCAGGCTGGCCTCCACGCGGTAGGCGGCCTGGGGCGTGGTCAGCTCGGCCGTCCAGCCGTCCTGCTCCCCCGCCGGGACGATCCGGTAGACGCCGCCGCCGGCCAGCCGACGCTCCTGTGCCCCCGTGCTCAGGGGCGCGGTCGAGGCACAGCCCTCCGGGGTGGCTCCCTCGATCCGGGGTCGGCACTCGCGGACGGTCACGGTCGGCTCGTCCCGGCCCCAGCCGACGACGACCTCCACGTCCTCGGCCGTCTGGGTGGTGTCCACGGTGAGCGGCTCCAGTCCGGCCCCCACGAGGGAGGGCACCGTCCAGCCCTGACCCCGCAGCTCCGCGACGGTGCCGCGCCGGTCCGTCGACGCGGTCCCGGCCGCCGGCAGGGCGACGGTGTCCGTCGGGGCCGTGCGCTGGGCCGTGGTGCGGGGCGCGCCGGCCACCCAGACCGCGGTGAACAGCCCGCCGAGCAGGACGACGAAGGTCAGCAGCCCCACCACCAGGCGGCCGGAGACGCCGCGGGCGCGCAGCACCGGGGCGACGACGGCGCCGGCCGGACGCTGGTGCACCGTGCGGGCGGCGTCGAGCACGCGGGCCCGGGCCTGGACGGTGGCGCGGCACTCGGGGCAGCGGTCCAGGTGGCGGGCGATGCGCGCCCGGGACGCGGCGGGGAGGGAGCCCTCGAGGTAGGCGTCCATGTGGCGCTGGGTGTGTCGACGTCCCATGCGGCCACCTCCTCGGTCCTCGCGTCCTCGGTCCGGCGAACGGCCTCCCGCACGGCGGGAGCCGGTTCGTGCCGTGTCCCATCATCGGCCCGCCTCCTGGGAGAACACTGGGTCCCGGCCGCGTGCCGGCCCGTACACTGGCCCGCGTCGCCCGTGCCGCGGGCGAGGTCCCGCCGTCGTCGTCCCGGAGTCAGCCATGAGCGCCCTGCAGCCCCAGCCCACCGACAAGCACGCGTCCTGGGCCTGGTCGGAGAGCCGGGCCACCGAGGACGACGTCGTCCTGCGCGCCCGCGAGCGCGCCGCCGAGCTGGACGTGCCGCCGGTGAGCGAGGGGACGGCGGCCCTGTTGACGGTGCTGGCGGCCACACGGGCCCCCGCGGCGGTCGTGGAGGTGGGCACGGGCGCCGGCGTCTCGGGGCTCGCCCTGATGCGCGGTCTGCCCGAGCGCACGGTCCTCACCACCGTGGACCCGGACGCGGAGGCCCAGCGTGCGGCCCGCGAGGCGTTCTCGGAGGCCCGCCTGCCCACGAGCCGCACCCGCATGATCACGGGGCGCTCCCGGCTCGTCCTCCCCCGGCTCACGAGCGGCGCCTATGAGATGGTCCTGGTGGACGGGGACCCGGCCGCGCGTCAGTTCGACGTCGAGCAGGCCGCGCGCGTGCTCGCCCCCGGCGGCGTGCTCGTCGTGGTGGACGCCCTCGACGGGGACCGCGTTCCCCGGCCCGCCGTGCGCGACGAGTCCACCGTGTCCGCCCGGGCGGTGGACCGCCTCATCCGGGAGGACGAGCACTGGCTGTCCGCCGTCGTCCCCTCCGGCACGGGCGTGCTGATCGCGGTGCGCCGCTGATCCGCGGCGTCGCCGGGGACGCGGACGCCCCGCGCACCGTGACGGTGCGCGGGGCGTCCGCGTCGAAGGGGTCCGGGCTCAGGCCTGGATGACGCCCTCGAGGCACTCCTTGAGCTCGCGGGCCTCGTCCGCGTTGATCTCCAGCACGAGACGGCCGCCGCCGTCGATCGGCACGCGCATGATCAGGCTGCGCCCCTCCTTGGTCACTTCCATGGGACCGTCCCCGGTGCGGGGCTTCATGGCGGCCATTGCGACTTCCCTTCTGGATGATGTTCCCGTCACGGCGTCCGGCGACCGCGGGAGCGGGCGCTGTCCGGACGCCTCCGGCGCCCCCGCACGCGGGCGTGCGCGAGGCCGGTCACATCACCATTATCGCGGATTCCGCGTGCTCGCGCCAAACGATGGCCCGCACCGAGCCCGGCCCGCGACTCAGGCGCGCCCCGCCGGATCGCTCCGGGACGGGTCGGCGGCCTCGAGCTCGGCCACCCGGGCCCGCAGTGCGGTCGCCTCGTCCTCACGCTCCGCGAGGGCGTCCCGCAGCCGCAGCAGGACGGCGTCCACCTGGTCCCGCTGGTAGCCGGGCACCGCGACGGCCAGCCGCAGCAGGCCGACGTCCGCCGCGCGCGGCCGCTCCGGCAGCAGCACGGGGTGCCCGGGCGTCCTCCCGGCCGGGTCGCCGGCCCGGAGCGTGAGCCGGCCCGCGAGGGCGGCGGCCAGGGCCGCCAGCACGACGACGAGCACGGCCACGAGGACGATCCACTGCGGCCCGCTCACGCGTCGGCCCTCCCCGCCGAGCGGAGCACGCACGCGACGGCCTCCTCCGCCGTGTCCACGAGCTGGACGAGCTCCGGGTCCTCGGGCGAGATCATGCCGCGCTCCACGAGCGTGCCGCGGATCCAGTCCACGAGCGGGCCCCAGAAGCCGCGGTCCACGAGGACCACGGGGAAGCGGGTGACGGTGCCGGTCTGCACGAGGGTGAGGGCCTCGAAGAGCTCGTCCAGGGTGCCGAGGCCGCCGGGCAGCACGATGAACCCCTGCGCGTACTTGAGGAACATGACCTTGCGGACGAAGAAGTAGCGGAAGTCCACCCCCACGTGCACCCAGGGGTTCAGACCGGTCTCGAACGGCAGCTCGATGCCCAGGCCCACGGACTCTCCACCGGCCTCGTGGGCGCCCCGGTTGGCGGCCGCCATGGTGCCGGGCCCCCCACCGGTGATGACCGTGTACCCGGCCCGGGCCAAGCGGGTCCCGACCTCGTGGGCCAGGGCGTACTCGGCGCTGCCCTCGGGCGTGCGCGCCGAGCCGAACACGGAGACCGCGGGACCCAGCCCCGCGAGGGTGCCGAAGCCCTCGACGAACTCGGCCTGGATGCGCAGGACACGCCAGGCCTCGGACGTCGTCGAGGCGACGTCGGCGGCGGGGCGTGCGGCGTCGCCGGGCCGCCGGCCGTCGAGGAGGAGCTGGTCGAACGTGGGGGTGCGCGCCGCCTCCCCGCGCAGGACCTGCCCGCCGCGGCGGACGCGCTGGGGCTTGGCGGCGACGTCGCCGCCCGAGGGGTGCTCATGTGGGGCCATGGCGCCAGCCTAACGAGCCGGCGGGCCGCCGGGGCCGGCGTCGCACGGCGCACCGCGCCGGGTGTGGCGTGCGCTATATTCCACTGGCATGACGCAGATCACGCCTGAGCAGCCCCACGGCGCCCACCTCCCCGACGAGGCCGGTGTGCGGCGCCGTCGCGGTGCCGCGGGCGATGACCTGATCGTCCTCGAGGGCGTCAACAAGCACTTCGGCGACTTCCACGCCCTCCGCCAGATCGACCTGCGGATCCCGCGCGGCCAGGTGGCGATCGTCCTCGGCCCGTCCGGCTCCGGCAAGTCGACGCTGTGCCGCACGATCAACCGGCTCGAGACCATCGACGACGACGGCGGCCGCATCCTGATCGACGGGCGGCCGCTCCCCACCGAGGGCAGACAGCTCGCCCAGCTGCGCGCCGAGATCGGCATGGTCTTCCAGTCCTTCAACCTCTTCGCGCACAAGTCGATCCTGGAGAACGTGACCCTCGGGCCCATCAAGGTGAAGGGCAAGCGCCGGGCGGACGCCGAGCGGCACGCCATGGAGCTGCTCGAGCGCGTGGGCGTGGCCCAGCAGGCGAGGAAGATGCCGGCCCAGCTCTCCGGCGGGCAGCAGCAGCGCGTGGCCATCGCCCGTGCCCTGGCGATGGAGCCGAAGGCCCTGCTCTTCGACGAGCCGACCTCCGCCCTCGACCCCGAGATGGTGCAGGAGGTCCTCGACGTCATGGTCCAGCTCGCCGAGGGCGGCATGACCATGGTCGTGGTCACCCATGAGATGGGCTTCGCCCGCAAGGCCGGGGACCGCGTGGTCTTCATGGCCGACGGCGCCATCCTCGAGGACACCGACCCCGACACCTTCTTCACGAACCCCCGACACGAGCGTGCCCAGGACTTCCTGGGCAAGATCCTCGCGCACTGACCCCGTCCCCCGTCGCACCCCACCGCACCGAACCAGAGGAGAGCACCATGCTCCGCACGAAGCTCCTGACCCTGTCCGCCGTCACCGCCGCGGCCGCGCTGTCCCTCACCGCCTGCGCGCCGTCGTCCTCGCAGGGCGGCGGTGGCGACGCCGCCGGCTCGTCCTCGGCCGGCGAGTCGACGTCGTCCGGCTCCGGCGAGAGCCTGCGCATCGGCATCAAGTTCGACCAGCCGGGCCTGGGCTACCGCGAGGGCTCGGCCCAGCCCACCGGCTTCGACACGGACGTGGCCCGCTACGTGGCGGACAAGCTCGGCGTGGCCGAGCAGGACATCGAGTGGGTCCAGACCCCGTCTGCGAACCGGGAGAACGCCCTGGAGAACGGCGAGGTCGACATGATCTTCGCGACGTACTCCATCACGGACGCCCGCAAGGAGCGCGTCGCCTTCGCGGGCCCGTACTTCGTGGCCGGCCAGGACCTGCTGGTCCGCGCGGACGACACCGCGATCACCGGCCCCGAGGCCCTCGACGGGAAGAACCTCTGCTCCGTCACCGGCTCCACCTCGGCCCAGAAGATCAAGGACCAGTTCGCCTCCGGCGTGAACCTGGTGGAGCAGGGCGGCTACGCCGAATGCGTGACCTACCTCGAGTCCGGCCAGGTGGACGCCGTGACCACGGACGACATCATCCTCGCGGGCTTGGCCGCCGCCGACGCCAACAAGGGCAAGTTCAAGGTCGTCGGCAACACCTTCACCACGGAGCGCTACGGCGTCGGTCTGCCGAAGGACTCGGAGCGGTGCGAGGACATCAACGAAGCCATCAAGGAGATGAAGGACTCCGGCGAGTGGGAGAAGGCCCTCGAGTCCAACACCGAGGGCACGGGCTACACCTACGACGAGACGCTGAACTCCGGCGAGGACGCCGAGTTCGAGCCCTGCGCCTGACGACCTGCGCCGCCGGGTGGGCCTGGGACGTGACCTGAACCGTCACCCTCGGCCCGCCCGGCGGCTCCCCTGCCCGTCAGCCTTGTCCCGACCCTCGGAGAACTCATGGAATCGATCTCCTCGCTCCTCGCGGACTACGGCGCGGACATCCCGCTCGCGTTCTGGACGAACATCAGGCTCGCGTTCCTCGCGACCCTCGGCTCGTTCGTCCTCGGCGTGGTGCTCGCCCTGTTCCGCATCTCGCCCGTCCCCTCGCTGCGCGCCCTCGGCGCCGGCTACGTCAACGTGGTCCGCAACACCCCGCTCACGATCATCATGCTGCTCGGCGTGCTCGCCGTCTGGGGACAGCTGAAGATCAGCTTCTCGTCCGACTTCACGCTGAACTTCTTCATCTACGCCGTGATCGCCCTCTCGCTCTACCACGCGGCGTTCATGTGCGAGGCGATCCGCTCCGGCGTCAACACCGTCCCGCTCGGGCAGGCCGAGGCCGCCCGCTCCATCGGCCTGGGCTTCCTGCCCGCGGCCCGCCACGTGATCCTGCCCCAGGCGCTGCGCGGGGCCATCACCCCGCTCGGCAACACCGTGATCGCGCTGACCAAGAACACCACCGTCGCCGCCGCGGCGTCGGTGGCGGAGGCCTCGGGCCTGATGAAGCGCATGATCGAGTTCAGCCCGGACGTGATGGTGGCGATCTTCCTGACCTTCGCGATCGGCTTCTGCCTGATCGTCATCCCCATCGGCCTGCTGACCACGTGGGCCTCGGAGAAGTGGGCGGTGGCCCGATGAGTGCCCAGGCCTCCGTCCTCTTCGACGCCCCGGGTCCGATCGCCCGCCGGCGGATCCTCCTCGCCAACCTCGTCTCCCTCGCCGCGGTGTTGGTCGTGGCGGTGCTCGTGCTGATCCAGATGAACGCCACCGGCCAGCTCTCCGGCCGCCGCTGGCTGGCCGCCGTCGACGGCAACGCGTGGCGGAACTATTACCTGCCGGGCCTGCAGTTCACCCTGCAGTCCGCGGGCATCGCCGTGGTCTCCTCCGTGGTGTTCGGCCTGGTGTTCGGCTTCCTGCGGCTGGCCCCGGTCGGCCCGGTGCGCTGGCTGGCCGCCGTCGTCGTGGAGTTCTTCCGGGCCGTGCCGGTGCTCGTGATGATGGTGTTCTTCTACCTGCTGTTCGCACAGGTCGCGCGCACCGGGGCGATCCAGCCCCAGGACGGCCCGTACTACGCGGTGATCGCGGCGCTGACCCTGTACAACGGGTCTGTGATCGCGGAGCTGGTGCGCTCCGGGGTGCGCTCGCTGCCGCGCGGCCAGCGCGAGGCGGCCGCGGCGGTGGGCATGACGAGCATGCAGTCCCTGCGGCTCGTGGAGGTGCCTCAGGCCCTCATCGCCATGCTGCCGTCGCTGCTGAGCCAGTTCGTGGTGATCCTCAAGGACTCGGCGCTGGGCTACCTCATCGGCTTCTTCGAACTCCTGCAGTACGCCCGCCAGCTCGGCTCCGGCAACGGCAACATCCTGCAGTCCCTCGTGGTGGCCGCGATGATCTTCATCGTGATCAACTTCCTCCTCACCTGGGCGGCCACCCGGCTCTCGCGGCGGCTGTCGTCGCGGACGGCTGGCGACGCCAGCGCCCCCACGACCCCGCGCGTCGGGGCGCCCACGGACACGGCGGGCTGACCGGGCGGCGGGCGAGGCGGGCCCGCAGGTCGGGCGGCTGGCACCGGCCGACGTCGTCGGGTCAGCCGGCCAGCCAGGCCGTGAGCGCCGCGAGGCACGCGTGGACCGCCTCGCGGGGCACGTGCTCGTCGTCCGTGTGGGCCAGGAGGGCGTCGCCGGGGCCGAAGTTGACCGCGGGCACGCCCAGCTGGGAGAACCGGGCCACGTCCGTCCACCCGTACTTGGGCTGGGGCTCTCCCCCGACGGCGGCGACGAACGCGGCGGCGGCCGGCCGGTCCAGACCGGGGCGGGCGGCGGGCGAGGCGTCGTCGATCCGCACCTGGGCGTCCCAGTCCACGCCGGCCCCCTCCAGCACCGCGCGCACGTGCGCGTGGGCCTGGTCGAGGGTCT
The DNA here is from genome assembly GCF_006704135.1 of Micrococcus sp. R8502A1. NCBI lineage: Bacteria > Bacillati > Actinomycetota > Actinomycetes > Micrococcales > Micrococcaceae > Micrococcus > Micrococcus sp. R8502A1. The sequence goes on along the minus strand of NZ_VIGS01000016.1, from coordinate 28,770 downwards.
TGTCCGGAGCGAACCGGTAGTTCAGGTCCACGGACGCCTCGTCCGGGATGACGTTGCCCGCGACGCCGCCGGCCACGCGGATCGCGTGCAGCCCCTCGCGGTACTCCAGGCCCTCCACCGTGACCGTGGCCGGCTCGTACGCCGCCAGGGCGGTGAGCACGGGGGCCAGCTTGTGGATCGCGTTGTCGCCGCGCCAGGCGCGGCCCGAGTGCGCCGCGACACCGGAGAAGGTGACGCGGTACCGGCACGTGCCGTTGCAGCCGCCCTCCACGACGCCGTCGGTCGGCTCGAGCAGCACCGCGAAGTCGCCCTCCAGCAGCTCGGGGGCCTGGCGGGCCACGCGGGCGAGGCCCGACAGGTCCGAGGAGACCTCCTCGTGGTCGTAGAACACCCACGTGACGTCGTGCACGGGGGTCGGGCCGTCCGCGCGGCCGAAGCGGCCGGCCAGGGCCAGCTGCACGGCGACGCCGGACTTCATGTCCACGGCCCCGCGGCCGTACAGCACGTCCCCGTCCCACGCCGAGGGCACGGTCCCGCGCGAGCCCGGCACGGTGGGCAGGGGCACCGTGTCCAGGTGCCCGGCCAGGATCACGCGGGTCGGCCGCCCCAGAGCGGTGCGGGCGACGACGGCGTCCCCGAACCTCCGCACCTCGAGGCCGCCGAGGGCGCGCAGGGCCTGCTCGACGGCGTCGGCCAGCGGCCCCTCCTCCCCCGAGACGGAGCGCACGTCCAGCAGGGTGGCGGTGAGCGCCGCGACGTCGAGGTCCGGATCGGCGAGGTCGGGCAGGGACACGGGGGTGAGACTCATGTGTCCAGTCTACGGACGCGCCTCCCGTCGCCCCGCAGCGTGCCACCGCCACTCAGTAGGCTGAGGCGCATGACCCAGACCGCCGCACAGCAGCCCTCCTCCCGTCTCGTCTCCGGCCACGGCCTGGCCACCACGGCCGCCGACGGCGCCGTCCTGGACGTGTGGTTCCCCGCCCCCGTGGCCGGCCCGCTCTCCGCTGCGGACGCCTCGCTGCGCGACACCCTGCGCGCCCTCGCCGCGGACGACGCGGACCGCGGGACCACGCAGGCCGTCGTCGAGCTGGAGGTCGACCTGGACGCCGCCCCGGCCTCCACCGCGGACGCGTGGCTGCGCCTGCACGCCCTCTCGCACCGCCTGACGCGGCCGAACGAGCTCAACCTCGACGGCGTCTTCGGGCTGCTCACCAACGTGGTGTGGACGAACCGCGGACCCTGCGCGGTCGCCGACTTCGAGCTGACGCGGGCGAGGCTGCGTGCCCGCGGCGCCGTGCAGGTGTACGGCGTGGACAAGTTCCCGCGCATGACGGACTACGTCGTGCCCTCCGGGGTGCGCATCGGCGACGCGGACCGGGTGCGCCTGGGCGCCCACCTTGCCGAGGGGACGACCGTGATGCACGAGGGCTTCGTGAACTTCAACGCGGGCACCCTGGGGCACTCGATGGTGGAGGGCCGGATCTCGGCCGGCGTCGTGGTGGGCGACGGGTCGGACGTCGGAGGCGGCGCGTCCATCATGGGCACGCTCTCCGGCGGCGGCACCCAGCGGATCGTGATCGGCGAGCACGTGCTGCTCGGCGCGAACTCCGGCGTGGGCATCTCCGTCGGCGACGACTGCGTGGTCGAGGCCGGTCTGTACGTCACCGCGGGCACGCGCGTGAGCGTGCTGCAGGACGGCGAGGCGGCGCGGACCGTGAAGGCCGTCGACCTCTCCGGCGTGCCGAACCTGCTGTTCCGCCGCAACTCCACCACGGGCGGGGTCGAGGCCCTCCCCCGCGCCGGCCGGACCGTCGAACTGAACGCGGCGCTGCACGCGAACTGACCCGGCGCACTCGCCCCGCGGCTCTTCCCTCCCCTCCCCGCTCCCCGCCGCGTTGGGGGGGGCGATTTCCGGTGGTATCCCGCCGGGATAACGCCCACTATCGCCCCCGGAGCTCCACGGCGGTCCGGGGGCGGGGCGACGACGGCGGCACGCGGCGCGGGCCGCCGGCTCCTGCACAGCGGCGCTCGCCCCGCGCGTCGTCCCCGTGCCACGTCCACCTCGCCCCGGGCGCCCCGCCGGTGTCGTCCGATGGGTGCATGCCGCGCGTCGTGACTCCTCTGCCGCCCGACCAGCCCGCCGTCCTGTTGGCCACGGACCTGGCCCGACTGGGACTGCCGCCCGACCGCGCCCGCCGGTCGGACCTGGAGCGGGTGGGGCAGGGCATCCACCGGCAGCGGGCGCACCCTGGCACGGGATGGGCCGACCTGGGCCTGCCCGAGCCCGGGCACGGCTTCTCCCCCGATCACCTCGCCGCGCTTCTGCGCCGACGCCCGGATGCCGTCCTCTCCCACGAGACCGCGGCCCACCTGCACGGTCTGCCGATGCCCGCGCGTGCCTGGCGGCGGCGCGACCCGGCGACCGGCGAGCTCGACGTCGACCCGCCGGTTCACCTCACCGTGGCCCGGGGGACACGACGCGTCCGGCGGGCTGGTCTGATGGACCACCGGCGGCCACTGGCGCCCGAGTTCGTCACGCACGTGCACGGCCTGCGCGTCACCACGGTCGATCGCACCTGGCTGGACCTGTGCTCCCTGACTCCCCCGTGGACGTTCGAGGACCTCGTGGCCGCCGGGGACCACGCCGTCCGGCACCCGTGGACGCCCGCGGGCCGGACGGATCCGGCCACCACGATCGCCGCGCTGCGGTCGGCGCTGCACGCGTCCGGACGCTTCCACGGCCGCCCGGCCGCCCGGGAGGCGCTGGATTCCGTTCGCGTCGGGGCGGACTCGCCGCCCGAGACCCGCCTGCGCCTCGCCCTCGTGGCCGGCGGGCTGCCGGAGCCGGGGCTGCAGGCCGCGCTCGAACCCGAGGACCCCTTCTCCCCCGTGGCCGACCTCGCCTACCGCCACGTGCGCCTGGCCCTGCAGTACGACGGTGCCGGGCACCGCACGCGGGAGCAGCAGGCGCGCGACGCCCGCCGGGACCGCTACGGCCAGGCGCGCGGCTGGACGACGCTCCGCGTCACCTGGGCCGATGGGCGCGAGGACTTCCGTGGCGTCGTCGCGGTGGTCCGACGCCGCCTCGGCCACTCCGCCTCGACATGAAGACGCTCCGGCGAACGCATTGGGGGCGGTTTCGGGTGGTATTCCGTCGGAATACCACCCGAAACCGCCCCCAAACGCAGGGTCAGCGCCCCCGGGTCAGCGCTGCGGGTACTGGCGCAGCTGCTCGCCCACGTAGATCTGGCGCGGGCGGCCGATCTTGGTGGCCGGGTCCTCCATGAGCTCGCGCCACTGGGCGATCCAGCCGGGCAGGCGACCGAGGGCGAAGAGGACGGTGAACATCTTCTCCGGGAAGCCCATGGCCTTGTAGATCACGCCGGTGTAGAAGTCGACGTTCGGGTAGAGCTTGCGCTCCACGAAGTAGTCGTCCGCGAGGGCCTTCTCCTCGAGGCGCTGGGCGATCTCGAGCAGCTCGTCGTTGCCGCCCATCTTGGACAGGATGTCCTCGGCGGTCTTCTTGATGATCTTGGCCCGCGGGTCGTAGTTCTTGTACACGCGGTGGCCGAAGCCCATCAGGCGGACGCCGTCCTCCTTGTTCTTCACCTTCTCCATGAAGTCCTCGGGCTTGATGCCGTCGGACTGGATCGTGCGGAGCATGTTCAGCACGGCCTCGTTGGCGCCGCCGTGGAGGGGGCCGTAGAGGGCGTTGATGCCGGCGGAGACCGAGGCGAACAGGTTGGCCTGGGTGGAGCCCACGAGGCGCACGGTGGAGGTGGAGGCGTTCTGCTCGTGGTCGGCGTGCAGCATGAGCAGCAGGTCGAGGGCCTTGACCACGTCCGGGTCGATCTCGTACTCCTCCGCGGGCACGCCGAAGCACAGGCGGAGGAAGTTCTCCACGTAGTTCAGCGAGTTGTGCGGGTACATGAACGGCTGGCCCAGGGACTTCTTGAACGCGTAGGAGGCCAGCACCGGCAGCTTGCCCAGCAGGCGCACGGTGGAGATGTGGACCTGCTCCGGGTCGTGCGGGTCCAGGGAGTCCGGGTAGAACGTGGACAGCCCGGACACGGAGGAGGACAGCACCGGCATGGGGTGCGCGTCCCGCGGGAAGCCGTTGAAGAACAGCTTGAGGTCCTCGTGCACCATGTTGTGGCGCAGGATGTTGGTCTCCCAGGCCTCCAGGGTCTCCTTGGACTCGGGCAGCTCGCCGTAGATCAGCAGGTAGGCGACCTCCATGAACGAGGAGTTCGCGGCGAGGTCCTCGATGGCGTAGCCGCGGTAGCGCAGGATCCCCTCGTCGCCGTCGATGAACGTGACGGCGGACTTGGCGTTCGCCGTGTTCATGAAGCCCGGGTCGTAGGTGACGTCGCCGGTCTCCTTCAGGAGCGGGGCGATGTTGATGCCGTTGTTGCCTTCGGTGGCGCGCTCGACGCCGAGGTCCAGGCTCTGCTCGCCGACGGTCAGCCGGACGGACTCGTTCTGGGTCACGGGTGTGCTCCCTCGTTCTCTACTGGATGGTCCGGGCCCGCGCGCCGGTCAGGCACGCGCCCACGGGGACGACTCTGCTCCAAACTACCAAGGACCGGGTCCGATCGCCCCGCCCGTCCGCTCCGACGTCGCCGCGTGACCGCGGCGGCCGCGGGCGTGTGGGAGCGGTGTGCCGGCCGCGCTCAGCGGCGCAGCGGACCCCGCGCGGCGAGCCGGCGGGCGGCCTGCTCCACGGCCTCGTCCGTGGCGGTGATCGCGACGCGGACGTAGCCGTCGCCGGCGTCGCCGTAGAACACGCCGGGTCCGGCCACGATGCCGAGGTCGGCGAGCTCGCCCAGCAGGTCCCACGAGTCCTGCTCCGTGGCCGCGGCCGGGTCGGTGTCCGCCCGGCGGGTCCACAGGTACAGGCCCGCCTCGGAGTGGTCCACGGCGTGGCCGGAGGCCTCGAGGGCGGCGCGCAGGGCGTCGCGGCGGCGACGGTAGCGGTCCTTCTGCTGCGCCACGTGGCCCTCGTCCGCCAGTGCCACGGCCATGGCGTGCTGCACGGGGGCGGGCACGATCATGCCGGCGTGCTTGCGCGTGTTCACCAGGGTGGCCACCAGCCCCGGGTCGCCCGCGGCGAAGGCGGCGCGGTACCCGGCGAGGTTGGACTGCTTGGACAGCGAGTAGACGCTGAGCAGGCCCGTCAGGTCCCCGCCGGAGACCTCCTCGGACAGGATGCAGGGGACGAGCTCGCCGTCCCACTCGTCCCAGCCGAGCTCGGCGTAGCACTCGTCGCCGCAGACCACGGCGCCGAGGGCGCGGGCGTCGTCCACGACGCGCTTGAGCGCGGCGGCGTCCAGCACGGCGCCCGTGGGGTTCGCCGGGGAGTTGGTCCACACCAGGCGTACCCGCTCGCGCACCTCGGGGGCCAGCGAGGCGAGGTCGTCCGCGGCCACGGCCTCGGCGCCGGCGATCAGCGCGCCCATCGCGTAGGTGGGGTAGGCGGCCTCGGGGTGCACGACGACGTCCCCGGCGCCCAGGCCCATGAGCGTGGGCAGCCACGCGATGAACTCCTTGGAGCCCACCGTGGGCACCACGGCCTCCGGGTCCAGCCCGGCCACGCCGCGGCGGCGGGCGTACCAGTCCACGACCGCGCGGCGCAGGTCGGCGGTGCCGTGCGTCGTCGGGTAGCCGTGCGCGTCGGCGGCCTCGGTGAGGGCCCGGCGGATCAGCTCCGGCGTCGGGTCCACGGGCGTGCCGATGGACAGGTCCGCCACGCCGTCCGGGTGGGCGGCGGCGCGCTCACGGTAGGGGGTGAGCGTGTCCCACGGGTAGTCCGGCAGCGTCAGCATGCCGATCAGGCGTCGGCGTTCTGCGGGGGCAGGGCGGCGATGATCGGGTGGTCCTTCGCGATCATGCCCAGCTTGGCGGCGCCGCCCGGGGAGCCCAGGTCGTCGAAGAACTCGACGTTGGCCTTGTAGTAGTCGGCCCACTCCTCCGGGGTGTCGTCCTCGTAGTAGATGGCCTCCACGGGGCAGACGGGCTCGCAGGCGCCGCAGTCCACGCACTCGTCCGGGTGGATGTACAGGGAGCGCTCCCCCTCGTAGATGCAGTCCACGGGGCATTCGTCGATGCACGCCTTGTCCTTGACGTCCACACACGGCAACGCGATCACGTAGGTCATGGCTGACCGTCCACCTCTCTCTGGGCACGGGGTTGCGGGGCTGCGGTCCAGGGTACTCGCTCCCCCGGACGCGTTTCGCGGGCCGTCACACTAGCCCGGCGGGGGCGCGTGGCGCCGTCGGCGGCCTCCGCGGGTCGGCGGTCCAGCCGCCGGCCCGCAGCCAACAGGACCAGGCCGAGCACCGGCTGACCGACGTTCCAGGCCACGGAGGCGACGACGGCGCCCGGCGCCGCCGCCCACAGGCCGGCCGTCCAGGACACCCCCAGGGCGTCGTGGACCGGCAGGCGGTGCAGGGCCAGGACCGCGGTGAACGCCCCGGCGACGACGGCCGCCCCGGCCGGCAGGGGCGCGCCGCCGCGCTCGGCGGTCCGGCGCATCCACCACCGCTGGACCGAGCCGGCCAGCACGAGCGCCAGCACCGCACCCCAGGGCAGGGTCCAGCCGCCCGGCAGTGGCGAGAGCGTCAGGTGGACCGCCGTGCCGAGCGCGCCGGCGACGACGCCGAGCAGCGCCCCGCCCACCACGTCGGCGGGCCGGGCGCGGCGGCGGGGACGGTCAGGCACGGGCGCGGGCGCGCGCGGCCTTCAGGCGCTCGTTGGCGTCCAGGACGACCTTGCGGATGCGGATGTCCTCGGGAGTGATCTCCACGCACTCGTCCTCGCGGGCGAACTCGAGGGACTCCTCGAGGGTGAGCTGGCGCGGGGGCGTCAGGCCCTCGAACGAGTCCGAGGAGGCCGCACGCATGTTGGTGAGCTTCTTCTCCTTGGTGATGTTCACGTCCATGTCGTCCGCGCGGGAGTTTTCGCCGACGATCATGCCCTCGTACACCTCGGAGCCGGGCTGGATGAAGAAGGAGCCGCGCTCCTGCAGGTTGATCATGGCGAACGGGGTGGCCGTGCCGGCGCGGTCCGCCACGAGCGAGCCGTTGTTGCGGTACTCGATGGTGCCGGCCCAGGGCTCGTAGCCGTTGGCGATGGAGGAGGCGATGCCGGCGCCGCGCGTGTCCGTGAGGAACTGGGTGCGGAAGCCGATCAGGCCGCGGGCGGGCACGGAGAACTCCATGCGGATCCAGCCGGTGCCGTGGTTGGACATCTCCTGCATGCGGCCCTTGCGGGCGGCCATGAGCTGGGTGACGGCGCCCATGAACTCCTCGGGCGTGTCGATGGTCATCAGCTCCATGGGCTCGTGGACCTTGCCGTCCACGGTCTTGGTGACCACCTGCGGCTTGCCCACGGTCAGCTCGAAGCCCTCGCGGCGCATCTGCTCCACGAGGATGGCCAGCGCGAGCTCGCCGCGGCCCTGGACCTCCCAGGCGTCCGGGCGCTCAGTGGGGAGCACCTTGAGGGAGACGTTGCCGATCAGCTCGGCGTCCAGGCGGTCCTTCACCTGGCGGGCCGTGACCTTGGCGCCCTTGACGCGGCCGGCCAGCGGGGAGGTGTTGATGCCCACGGTCATGGAGATGGCGGGGTCGTCCACTGTGATCAGCGGCAGCGGCTTGGGGTTCTCGACGTCCGTGAGGGTCTCGCCGATCATGATGTCCTCGATGCCGGCCACGGCCACGATCTCGCCCGGGCCGGCTTCCTCGATCGGCTCGCGGCTCAGGCCCTTGGTGCCGAGCAGCTCGGTGATCTTCACGGTCTTCAGCGTGCCGTCCTGGCGGGCCCAGGCGACCTGCTGGCCCTTCTTCAGGGTGCCGTTGAAGATGCGCAGCAGGGCCAGGCGGCCCAGGAACGGGGAGGCGTCCAGGTTGGTGACGTGCGCCTGGAGGACCTCGCCCTCCGTGTAGGCGGGGGCCGGGATGTGCTCCATCATGGTGGCGAACAGCGGCTCCAGGTCCTCGGAGTCCGGCAGGGAGCCGTCCTCGGGCTGGTTCAGCGAGGCGCGGCCGGCCTTGCCGGAGGCGAACACCACGGGCAGGTTCAGCACGGAGTCCAGGTCCAGGTCCTCCACCTCGTCGGCGAGGTCCGAGGCCAGGCCCAGGAGCAGGTCCATGGAGTCGGAGACGACGCCGTCGATGCGGGCGTCCGGGCGGTCCGTCTTGTTGACCACGAGGATCACGGGCAGCTTGGCGGCCAGCGCCTTGCGCAGCACGAAGCGGGTCTGCGGCAGCGGGCCCTCGGAGGAGTCCACGAGCAGCACGACGCCGTCCACCATGGACAGGCCGCGCTCCACCTCGCCGCCGAAGTCGGCGTGGCCGGGGGTGTCGATCACGTTGAAGGTCACGGTCTGGCCCTCGGGGGCGGAGGGCCCGGAGTAGAACACGGTGGTGTTCTTGGCCAGGATCGTGATGCCCTTCTCGCGCTCCAGGTCCCCAGAGTCCATGACGCGCTCGGCCACCTCCCCGTGGGCCGCGAAGGCGCCTCCCTGACGGAGCATGGCATCCACGAGGGTGGTCTTGCCGTGGTCCACGTGGGCCACGATGGCCACGTTGCGCAGGTCGGAGCGGCGGGTGTCGGTCGAGGTCATGGGCGTCCTGTCCGGTTCGTGAGGCGTGGGGCGGGGACGCACGACGACGGCGGCCCCCGTGCGATTGTACGCGCAGGGGCCGCCGTCGGATGGCGGGCCGGTCGGCCCGGGTGCGCGGCGGGACCGGCCCGCCGCGCACCCTCAGGGGATCAGTAGACGCCCTCGCCGAGGGAGGCGAGGAAGTCGCGGCGCTCCTGGCGCCGCTCCGCCTGCTGGTCCGGGTCCGGCACGGGGGCCGCGGCCAGGAGCCGGCGGGTGTACTCCTCACGCGGATTGTGGAGCACCTCCTTGGTGGGTCCCTGCTCCACCTGGCGGCCGTCCTTGAGGACGAGCACCTTGTGGGCCAGCATGTCCACCACCGCGAGGTCGTGGGACACGAACAGGCAGGCGAACTCGTAGCGCTGCTGCAGCTCGGCGAACATGTCCAGCACCGCGGCCTGGACGGACACGTCCAGCGCCGAGGTCGGCTCGTCCGCGATGAGCACCTGGGGGTCCAGGGTCAGGGCGCGGGCGATCGAGACGCGCTGGCGCTGGCCGCCCGAGAGCTCGTGCGGGTAGCGGTTCACCACGGAGCGGGGCAGGCGCACCGCGTCCAGCAGCTCCTCGGCGCGGGCCAGGCGCGAGCGCCGGTCCCCCACCTTGTGGACCACCATCGGCTCGGTGATGACGTCGCCGATCGGGAACCGGGGGTCCAGCGAGGCCGCCGGGTCCTGGAACACCACGCCGATGTTCTTGCGCAGCTTCCGCTGCTCCGACTTCGGCATGGCAGCCAGGTCGTGGCCCTGGATCCGCAGCGAGCCCTCCGCGATGGTGAGCAGGCCCAGCACCGACTTGGCGATGGTGGACGTGCCCGAGCCGGACTCGCCCACGAGGCCCAGGATCTCGCCCGGGGCCACCTGGAAGCTCACGTCGTGGACCACGCGGTTCTTCTTGCCGCGGTGGTCGTACTCGAGGTGCAGGTCCTCCGCCTCGATCGCGTACTTGGCCGTCGTCTGGGTGGCCGTGACCGGCTCCGGCTCGGCGACCTCGTACGTCGCGCCGAGGCGCGGCACCGAGGAGAGCAGCTTCTGCGTGTAGGGGTGCTGGGCGTGCTGGAGCACCTGGTGCACCGTGCCCTGCTCCACGAGCTCGCCGTGGAGCATCACGCACACGCGGTCCGCCATGTCCGCCACCACGCCCATGTTGTGCGTGATGAGCAGGATGCCGGTGTTCATCTTGTTCTTCAGCGAGCGCAGCAGCTCCAGGATCTCCGCCTGGACCGTCACGTCGAGCGCCGTGGTGGGCTCGTCCGCGATGATCACCTTCGGGGAGCAGCTGATGGCCATCGCGATCACGATGCGCTGGCGCTGGCCGCCGGAGAACTGGTGCGGGTACTGCTTCAGGCGCTCCGCCGCGTCCGGGATGCCCACCATGGTGAGCAGCTCGACCGCGCGCTTGTCCGCCTCGGTGCCGTAGGCGATGCCATGCAGCTCCAGCGCCTCGGTGAGCTGGTCGCCCACCGTGAGCACCGGGTTCAGCGCCGTCATCGGCTCCTGGAACACCATGGCGACCTCGTCGCCGCGGATCCCGCGCAGCTGGCCGGGGGTCATGTCGAGCACCTCGCGGCCCGCGAGCTGCACCGAGCCGGTGATGTCCGCGTTGCTCGGCAGCAGGCCCATGGCGGTGGCGCTGGTGACGGACTTGCCGGAGCCCGACTCGCCCACCAGGGCGACGACCTCGCCGGGCTTGACGTCGAACGTCACGCCCTTCACGGCGTGGACCTCGCCGAACTCGGTCCCGAACTTCACGTCCACGTCGCGGAACGCGAGCACGGGCTTGCCGTCCAGGTCGTCGTGGCGGGCCACGACCCCCATGGAGCTGGTCGCCGGGCCGGGGGTCGGCCCGCCCGTGCCCGAGGAGCCGGGCACGGCCGCGCCGCGCGCGTCGAGGTCGGCGGAGTGCGAGCCGTGCTCGCCGGCGCCGGTCCCGACCGCCGTCGGCTCAGTGCCGGCGGCGTCGTGCTGGTTCTTCATGCCGGACATCGGTCGGCCTTCCTTGTCGTTGCCGTGCGCGGTCACTGGCCCACACCTCCTGCCGGGCCGCCGGCTCCGCCGCGGCGGTGCTCGGGGGCGTCGGGGTCGGCGATGAGGTCGTCCGCCTCACCGTCACGGGCGGTGGGCGCGGTGCCCAGGCCGCCGGCGGTGGTGGCGCCGGCGTCGGTCTTGGCGGCACGGCGGCCGAACAGGCCGCGCTTGCGGCCCGCCGCCGCGCCCTGACGCGGATCGAAGGCGTCGCGCAGGCCGTCACCGAGGAAGTTCACGGACAGGGCGATCGCGAGGATGATCATGCCGGGCCACCAGAACAGCCACGGACGGGTGGTGAACGCGTTCTGGTAGTCGGAGATGAGCAGGCCCAGGGACGAGTCCGGCGCCTTCACGCCGAAGCCGAGGAAGGACAGCGAGGTCTCCAGCAGCACCGCACCCGCGATCGCGAACGTCGCGTTCACGACGATCACGCCGATCGTGTTGGGCAGCAGGTGCTTGAAGATCAGGCGGCCCGGCTTGGCGCCCATGGCGACGGCGGCCGCCACGAACTCCTTCTCACGCAGGGACAGGACCTCGCCGCGCACGAGGCGGGCCAGGGACGTCCAGGACACGAGGCCGAGCACCACCGCGAGCGGGAGGATGCCCATGTTCGCGCCGCTGGCCATCTGGCCGAGCACCGCGGCGAGCACGAGCAGCGGGATGACGATGATCAGGTCGGTCAGGCGCATCAGCACGGAGTCGACCCAGCCGCCGAAGTAGCCGGACGCGGCGCCGACGATCGCGCCGATCACGGTGGAGAGCAGGCCCACGATGGCCGCGATGATCATGGACTGCTGGGTCCCGCGCATCACAAGGGCGAAGTAGTCCTTGCCCGTGGTGTCCTGGCCGAAGGGGTGCTCGCCCCAGCGGAGGCCCTCGCCCCCGAACGCCTGCGGCACGACCGAGAGCGTCGGGCGACCGCCGTTCACCACGGAGGCCGCGGCCGTGTAGGACTTGTCCCACCAGCCGGGGATGCCGGCGAAGCCGATGGAGGAGAACGCCATCAGCGTGATGAAGACCAGCACGATCAGGGAGATCATCGCCGCCTTGTGGCGGAAGAACCGCTTGCGGACCAGGGCGCCCTGGGAGTAGGACTTCCCGGCCTTGACGCGGAGCTTGGCGTCCTCCGCCTCCGCGAGGTCGAAGATCTGCTTCTCGTCGAGCTGCGCGCCCGTCGTCGAGGAGTTGTTGGTGGTCATCTGGCTCACACTCGAATCCGGGGGTCGAGGACGGCGTAGAGCACGTCCGCCACGAGGTTCATCAGCACGGCGGCGGTGCCCGTCACGAGGAAGAACGCCATCACGGGCATGGGGTCCACGTCGCGCAGGCCGGTGGCGAACAGCTCGCCCATCCCCTTCCAGCCGAACACCTGCTCCGTGATCACGGCGCCGCCGATCAGGCCGGCGAAGTCGAAGGCCATGATCGTGGTGACGGGGATCAGGGAGTTGCGGAACGCGTGCTTGAGGATCACCTGGCGCTCCGGCAGGCCCTTGGCGCGCGCGGTGCGGATGTAGTCCTGGCGCGAGACCTCGAGCATGGAGGAGCGCGTGTACCGCGAGTACGTGGCCACCGAGATGATGGTCAGCAGGATGGTGGGCAGCAGCAGCTGCGCACCGCGGTCCAGGAACACCACCCAGAAGTGGGCGTCCAGGTTCGGGGTGCCCGAGCCGATCGTGGAGATCGGGCGCGGCTTGACCTTCAGGAAGGTCGGCCAGTAGTTCATCAGGTGCTCCGCCACGATCGCCACGCCCATGATCAGGGCGGTCACCAGCGAGGCGGACACGGCCGAGCCCTTGGAGAAGCCGCCGAGCAGGCGGCCCACCAGGATGGCCACCAGCACGAGGATGACGCCGAGGCCGGCCAGCAGCAGCGCGGACGGCGTCCGCCACAGCAGGCCGTAGGTGGCGTAGTAGGCGACGAGGCCGATCGCGGCCGTGACCAGGGCAGCCTTGAGGACCGATCGGTTGCGCAGACCGGAGATCACCGCGGTGGCGCCGACGGCAGCGGCCAGGCCGATGACCAGCTGCACGACCGGGCCCATCTGCGGATGCCGCCAGAAGTCGACGGCGAACAGCACCCAGCCGGCGAGCAGGATGAACGCGGCGGTGGCACCGAACGTGAAGGCGCGCCGCCTGAGGTCGCCCGCCATGACGGCCTGCAGGACCAGGCCCGCGAGGACGGCGACCCCGATGAGGAGGGGCCAGTTCAGCTCGGGGCTGCGGATCCAGTCGTTGAACCGGATCCCCATGTACTCCTTCAGGAGCACGGCCGCCCAGAACACGGGCAGCGAGAAGAAGAGGAAGATCAGGAACGTGACCACGTAGTCGAGGCCGGAGTACTGGCGGATCGCGGTGACGATGCCGATCGCGATGCCGATGATGATCGCCAGGACGGTCGCGAGCACGACGAGGCGCAGCGTGGAGGCCGCGGCGTTGCTCAGCAGGTCACCGACGGACTGACCGTTCCGGCTGAGGCCGAGGTCGCACTGACCGGTGACGCAGCCGCCGATGCCCTGGAGCCAGTCCCAGTACCGGGCGTACCAGGGCTGGTCCAGCCCCATGAATTCGGTGCGGGCGGCGATGAGGGTCTCGCGGTTGGGGTTCTGTGACTCTCGCAGGTCCTGGAGGGGGTCACCCGAGTGGGCCACGAGGAAGAAGAGCAGGATCGACGCGCCGAACAGCACCAGGAGGGAGCTGCCGAGGCGCTTGAGGATGAATTTCAGCACAACAGGGGGTGACCTTCCGCGCGAGTGCAAGGGAAAGGGAGGGGTGCGGGTTCGCCGCGGTTCACGGCCAGAGTCCGGCCGGTGCCCGGCCGGGCTCTGTCCTCGATCCCGACGCCGGCGGTCCGCGGGAGGCGGACCGCCGGGTCAGAGGTCAGCGGGGCGTCACTCCTGGACGCGGACCCACTGCTCCACGTTCCACAGCGCACCCGACTGGGCGGCGGTGTCGCGCACGTTGGCGACGTCGGCCTTGTGGCCGACCAGACCCGGGTGAGCGTACAGCGGGATGGCCTGGAAGTCCTCCCAGAGCAGCTTCTCGATGGTCTTGACCTGCTCGAGCTGCTCGTTCTCGTCCAGCGAGGTGGCGAGCTTGTCCCAGGCCGCGTCCACCTCGGGGTTGTTGTAGCTCTGCTGGTTCTGAGCGCCGTCCGACTGGTAGATGTTCGCGCCGGAGGCCTTCTGGCCCGAGCCGGCCCAGGCGTAGAGGGCGGCGTCGTAGTCACCGGCCGGCATGACCTCCTTGAAGAACACCGGCGAGTTGGCGTCCTGCACGTCGAAGCCGGCCTGGTCGCAGGAGCTCTTGATGAGCGCGACGGTCTCGGTGCGACGCTGGTTGCCCGCCTGGTAGCCGAGGCGGACCGTGGGCGTGGAGACGCCCGACTTCTCGACGAGCTCCTTCGCCTTCTCGATGTTCGGCTCGTCCATCTCCTTCGGGTAGGCCTCGTCCACGACCTCCTGGTACTTGTCCTGGAAGGGGAAGACCTCGCGCAGGTTCATGACCTGGGCGTCCGCATAGATCGGCTTGATCAGGTTGTCCACGATCTGCTGGCGGGGCAGGCAGAGGGCGAAGGCCTCGCGCAGCTCCGGGGAGTCCGCGAAGACGGAGCCCTCGCCGCGGTTGTAGTCCACGTGCTCCCAGGTCAGCTGGTCACCGGTCTGGACGTTGACGTCCTCGCCGAGGCCCTCGAGCTGCTGGAGGGTGTCCACGGTGGCCTGCGGCTCGATGACGTCGAGGTCGCCGTTCTGCAGGGCCTGCACGTGGGTCTTCGGGTCGGCGAAGCGGAGGACGAGCTCCTTGGTGGCCGGCGGGGTGCCCCAGTACTCAGGGTTGGCCTCGAGAGTGATGGACTGGCCGGCCTGCCAGCCGCCGTCCTTGAACTTGTAGGGGCCCATGGAGGGCACCAGCGAGGCGTCCGGCAGCTCGCCGGGGCTGAAGTCCCAGCCGTCGTTCCAGAACTCGGCCGCCGGGGTGAGCGCCTCGACGTCCTTCTCCTTCGCAGCGGTGACGAGCTCCTCGAAGCTCATGCCCGCCTCCTTGGCGACGATGTGCGCCGGCAGCGCGGTGCTGATGAGGATCTCCCAGTCCGCGTAGGGCTCCGGGTAGGTGACGGTGAACTCCTTGCCGTCGGCCTCGCCCTCGGGCGCCTCCGGGATGTACTTGCCCTGCTCGAAGGAGATCGAGTCGAACAGCGGGGTCTCGGAACCCTCGGCCTTGACCGTGTCGTTGTTCGCGGCCCAGTGCACGATGAAGTCGCCGGCGGTGACGGGGGTGCCGTCGGACCACTTGGCGTCGTCGCTGATGGTGTACTTCACGGTCAGCGGGTCGTCCGAGGTCTTCTCGTACGTGCCGAAGTCCTCGTTCGGGATGATCGAGCCGTCGGTGCCGAAGTACCAGAAGGACGAGAACATGCGGTCCGC
This sequence comes from Micrococcus sp. R8502A1, assembly GCF_006704135.1. NCBI lineage: Bacteria > Bacillati > Actinomycetota > Actinomycetes > Micrococcales > Micrococcaceae > Micrococcus > Micrococcus sp. R8502A1. Next base: position 13,664 of record NZ_VIGS01000016.1, on the reverse strand, counting down.
GACGGCCGAGTTGTACGTGGTGTACGTGTTCGACTGCAGGCCGTTGTAGGACAGGAAGTCGTCGGCGCCCACCGAGTAGGCGATGGAGCCGTCCTGGGTCTTGACGTCGCCCAGGTCGGCCATCTCCGGCCCGGAGGCCTCGGCGGTGAGCTTCTGGCCCTTGTCCCCTTCGATGACGTTGCCGGCGCCCGAGTCGCCGCCCTGGCTGGCGCCGGAGCCGTTGCTGGATTCGCCTGCGTTGCCGCCGCCCGGGGCGCACGCGGAGAGGATGAGGGCCGAGCCGGCGGCCAGGGCCGCGGCAGCGGAGAGCTTCGTGTACTTCATGGAAGGTGCTTCCGTTCATGAGAGGTGCAAGGACGTCGCGCGCCCGCATCCCTGTGGGGATCCGATGGTGCGAGACGACCCCCGGGCCGTTCCGCCGAGACGGGACGTTCCGTGAGATGAACCACACTGTAGCGGGCACATTCCGATTCGCGAAAGTCCGGATCCGGATCAGTCTCAGCCGTGGCGCACAGCGGTCGCCGACACCCCGGCAGACCCCGGCACGGCGCCGCTCCGCCCGGGCGGCGGCGCGGTCAGCGACGACGGTCCGCCAACAGAGTCCGCACGGCCCACGCCCCGCCCATGCCATGGACGCCGGCGCCCGGCGGGGTGGAGGCGGAGGCCAGATACAGCCCGGCCCGGCCCGCCCGGTGCGGCCGGGGCGACGCAGTGGGGCGCAGGAGCGCGCGCGCTCCCGCGAGCGATCCCCCCGCGATGTCGCCGCCCACGAGGTTCGGGTTCCACACCTCCAGGTCGGCCGGGCGCATCGCGACCGCGGCCTGGATCCGGTCCCGGAAGCCGGGTGCGTGCCGCTCCACCTCCGCCTCGATCAGCGGACGGACGTCGCCGGGGTGGCCGTGGGGCACATGGGCGTAGGACCAGACGACCGTGTGCCCCCGGGCGGGCCCGGTGGCCCGTGTGGGGTCCGCCGCCTGCTGCTGACAGAGCATGACGAAGGGCCGCGCCGGCATCCGGCCGGCCGCGACGTCGTCCTCGGCCCGCCGGATCTCGGCGGCGGTCCCGCCCAGATGCACCGTCCCCGCGCCCGCGAGCCGGGCGTCGCGCCACGGGATCGGCCCGTCGAGCAGGAAGTCGACCTTGGACACGGACGGCCCGGGGCGCCACCGGCGCAGGGCCGCGGCGTAGCGCGGCGGCAGGCCCGTGCCGGCGACGCGCAGCACCTGGCGCGGGGTCAGGTCCAGCACGACGGCGTCCGCGGCGGGCAGCGCGCGCAGGTCCGTGACCTCGTGGCCCAGGTGCAGCCGCCCGCCGTGCGCCCGCAGCACCGCCACGAGCGACTCGACGATCGCCCCCGACCCGCCGCGCGCCACCGGCCAGCCCGAGCTCATCCCGAGCGCGCCGAAGAGCGCACCGAACGCCGCCGTCAGGGGCCGGCTCGAGGGCAGGATCGCGTGGGCCGCCGAGCCCGTGAACAGGGCGCAAGCGGCCGCCGTGCGGAACATCGCCCGGCCCAGCAGATCGGCCGGCCACGGGGCGCGCAGGCCGAAGCGGGCCATCGCCACCGGATGGGGCGGGGGTCGCAACACCGGGCCGAGCGCGCCCGCCAGGATCTCGTCGACGTGGTCGACCAGGGCCCCGTGCACGGCCCGCCAGGCCCGCGCGTCGACGCCGAGACCCACGGCGGTGGCCTCGAGGTCCCGGTGCAGGAGGGCGGCCGGCCCGTCCGGCAGCGGATGTCCCATCGGCACGGCCGGGTGCAGCCAGGCGAGCCCGTGGTCCGTCAGCCCCAGCTCCCGGAACACGGGGCTGGCGACGCCGAACGGATGGCCCGCCGCCCCGAGGTCCACCACGGTCCCCTCCCCCAGCACCGGCGCGGACGCGCACGCGCCGCCGGGCACCGGGGCCCGCTCGAACACGTCCACCTCCCAGCCCTCGCGGGCCAGCAGGGCGGCGGCGGTCAGGCCGTTGGGTCCGGCGCCCACGACGACGGCGCGGCCCGGCTCGACGCCCCGGGGCAGGGCGAATCCGGGGCCGGTGGCGGTTTCGGTCATGGTCTCCTCCTGTAGTCCCTAGGATGGTCGCACCCCGCCCGCCGCCCGTCAGGAGGCCCTCCCCCGTGGACCCGTTCTGGACCGCGCTCGCTCTCACGACGTTCGCCGGGCTGGCCACGGTGCTGGGCGGCGTCCTGGCGATCGTCGGACGCGCGCCCTCGGGCCGCGGGCTGGGGGCCGCCCTCGGCCTCGCCGCGGGCGTCATGCTCGCGGTCTCCTTCCTGGAGATGCTGCCGGCCGCCGTCGAGGGGCTGGGCGGGGCGGTCGGCCCCGCGGCGACCGCCGTCGCGGTGGCCGCCCTGATCCTCGGCGCAGGCTCCTACGTGCTGCTCGAGCGCGCCGTCCCCGACCCCGTCTCGGAGATGCCGGGCGACGTCGACGACCCGGCCGGCCTGGACCGGCGGCGGATGCTGCGCCTGGGCACGGTGACGGCCCTGGCGATCGGCCTGCACAATCTGCCGGAGGGCTTCGTCACCTTCGCCGGCACCCTGCAGGATCCGTCGGTGGGCCTCGCGCTGGCCGTCGCGATGGCCGTGCACAACGTTCCCGAGGGCGTGGCCGTGGCCGTGCCCGTGCGGCAGGCCACCGGATCGCGGCGCAAGGCCTTCGCGTGGGCCGCGTTCACGGGGATCGCGGAGCCGCTGGGCGCGCTGATCGGCTGGCTGCTGCTGGCCCCGTTCCTCACACCCGCGCTCCTGGCCGCCGTCTTCGCGGCCGTGGCGGGCGTGATGGTGACCGTGAGCCTCGACGCGCTGCTGCCCGCCGCCCGGGCGGCCGGGGGCCGCGCCGCGGCGCTGGGCGGCGTGCTGCTGGGCGTGGCCGCGATGGCCCTCTCACTGGACCTGCTCTCCTGAGCGCCGGGGGGCCGGTCAGTTCACGAGGGCCGGCTGCAGGACCGCCTCGGCCTCGCGCACCTCGCCGTCGGCGGTGCGCCACTGGACGGTGATCCGGTCCCCCACGTTGTGGTCGTTGACCAGGCGGGACATCCGGGAGGCGTCGTCGCCGACGGTCCGCCCCTCGATCTCGAGGATGACATCGCCCTCGACCAGGCCGATCTGCTCGGCGGCGGAGCCCGCGTCCACCTGCATGACCACGACGCCGACGTCGGGATCCGCGCCGACCATGATGCCCAGGGCGCCGTCCGCACCGATGCTCACGGTGTCCGTCTCCTCGCCCGAGAGGACCTGGTCCGCCACGTCGAAGGCCACCTCCAGCGGGATCGCGAAGCCGTCCACCTCGTCTGCGGTGGTCCCGTCGCTGGCTGCCACGGTCACGCCGACCACCTGGCCGGCGTCGTCCACCACCGGGCCGCCGGAGTAGCCGGGCACGACGTCCGCGTCCGTCTGGATCAGGCCGGACAGGCGCGCGTACTGATCGGTGCCCTCGGCCGCGGCCATGATCGAGCGGTCCGTGCCGAGCACGGTGCCGCGCACGGCCGTCAGATAACCCTGGCCTCCGCCGTTGCCGACGGCGGCCACCTGGTCCCCGCGCCGCACCGGGTCCAGCGAGACGCTGGCCACCGGCAGGTCTGAGACGCCCTCGACGTCGAGCACCGCGATGTCGTGCTCGGCATCGCGCCCGAGCACCGTGGCCGTGTGCCGCGCGCCGGTGTCCGCGACCACCACGTGCACCTCCGAGGAGTCCTCGACCACGTGGTAGTTGGTCACCGCCAGCCCGTCCGGGGAGAGCACCATGCCGGTCCCCGTGCCGGTGCGGGCGCCGAGGGCGGTCTCCACGAGGAGGATGCCCGGGGCGTCCGCGACCGGCTGGCCCGGGTCCAGGGACGAGCCGTCGTGGGCCGATGCGGACCAGTCCACCGTCACGCCGTCGTGGACGTGGGTCAGGCCCGCCGCGAGCTCGCCCGCCTCCCGTGCCGGGGCCTCGGCGGCGGGCACGGTCGGGGCGGAGTCCGCGGCGACGTCGACCATCCGGCCGGCGAGGAGCGCGGTGAGGCCCCCCGCCAGGACCAGCGCCCCGAGCACGCCGAACAGCGCGATGACGAACGCCAGGGGCGAGCGTCGTGCGCGCGGCGGCCAGCCCGGCGGCGTCACGCTCAGCCCCGGGCGGCCGCCAGGGCGGCCTCGTAGTCCGGCTCCTCGGAGATCTCGGGGACGAGCTGGGCATGACGGACCACGCCGTCGGCATCGACCACGACGACGGCGCGGGCCAGCAGGCCCTCGAGCGGACCGTCGGTCATGCGCACGCCGTAGTCGCCGCCGAACGACGAGCGGAACACAGAGCCGCTGCGGACGTGGTCGATGCCCTCGACCGAGCAGAAGCGCGCGGCGGCGAACGGCAGGTCCGCGGACACGGCCACGACGGTGGTGTCCCCGAGGTCCGCGACGCGGGAGTCGAACTCGCGGACGGAGGCGGCGCACACGCCGGTGTCCAGGGACGGGAAGATGTTCAGGATCACGCGGCGGCCGCGCAGCTCCCGCAGGGTCACCGGGGACAGGTCCGCCCCGGTGAGGGTGAAGTCGGGGGCGGGGGAACCCACCTGGGGCAGCTCACCGACGGTGTGGACGGGGGTGCTCTTCATGTGGGTCGTCGCCATGGGGACAGCCTAGGATGGGCGCGGCCGGACGGGAGCACTCCCCGCCCGGCTCGGCGGACGGCGAACACGGAGGGACCGACCATGACCGAGCCCATGACGTCCAACGTCACCGACACGGCCCTGCTGTTCGAGGGCGGGGGCATGCGCGCCGCGCTCACCTCGGCCGTGGTGGCGGAACTGCTGCGCGAGCGGATCCACGTGGACTTCGTGGCCGGCATCTCGGCGGGCTCGTCCAACGCCGTGAACTACCTGTCCCGCGACCCGGCCCGTGCGCGGCGCTCGTTCGTGGACTTCGCCGACGATCCTCGGTTCGGCAACTGGCTGAGCTTCGTGCGCGGCAAGGGCCTGTTCAACGCCGAGTACATCTACGAGCACGCCGGCCTGCCCGAGGCGGACCTGCCCTACGACTTCGCCACGTTCCGCGCGAACCCCGCCCGGCTCGTGCTGGGCGGGTTCGACGCCGCGAGCGGCGAGACCCGCTGGTGGGACCGCTCCGACATGACCACCCTGACCGACCTGATGGTCCGCGTCCGCGCGTCGTCCACGATGCCGGTCCTCATGCCCCCCGTGCACGCCGAGGGCACCGTGTTCGTGGACGGCGCCCTCGGCGTGGACGGCGGGATCCCGCTGACCGCGGCGGAGGACGCGGGGTTCGAGAAGGTCCTCGTGGTCCTGACCCGGGAGCGCGGGTACGTGAAGCGGCCCGAGCGGTTCCCCTCGTTCTATCAGCGCACCTTCCGGCGCTACCCCGCCGTCGCGGACGCGCTGCTCACGCGCTGGCGCCGGTACAACGCCACCCGCGAGCGCCTGTTCGAGATGGAGCGGCAGGGACGGGCCTATCTGTTCGTGCCCGAGACCATGCCCATCGCCAACGGCGAGCGGTCCGTGGCCAAGCTGGCCGCCGCCCACGAGCTCGGCCTGGACCAGGTGCGCCGCGAGATGCCCGCGATCCGCGCGTTCCTGGGGCTGCCGGCGTCCCGCTGAGCCGCGCCTGCTCCGAGCGGCGGGTCAGGCCTCGGCGCGGGCGGCCGAGTCCGGCAGGCCGAACACCGAGTCGAACGCATAGGCGTACACCGCGGCGTAGACGAGGAAGAACACGAGCAGGCCGGCCTCGATGAGGAACGCCTCCCCCAGCCCGATGCCGAGGATCAGCGCCACCGCGGGCACGAGGAACACGATCAGCCCGCCCTCGAAGCCGACGGCGTGGGCCACGCGCACCCACCAGGGCCGGCCCGTGATCCCGAGGCGGCGTTCGAGGGTCTCGAACACCGAGTTGAACACGATGTTCCACAGCAGGGCCACGGTCGAGGACACGACCGCCACGGCGAGCGAGGGCCCGCCGCCGTTGCCGAGCGCCGCCAGGATCACGGTGGTGAAGAGGATGGCGAGCAGCTCGAAGACCACCGCGTAGACCACGCGGCGCAGCAGGGGCGTCCGGAACACGCGGCGGCGCACGAGCGCGTCCCGGCCCCCCGGGCCCCGCGGCACGTCGGAGGGCGGCGTCGACACGGGGTCGACGCCCGGGCGGGCGCGGCGGGTCTCGGACACGGCGCCCAGCCTAGGGCTGGCACCGCGGGGCGCCGAATCCGGCGGAACCGGCCGCCCGCCGTCGTCGCTCCTCGATGAGGGGCGGGCGCGCCTTCACCGCGCCCCGGCCGCCTGCCTAGAGTTCGAGGCATGAAGCTCACCGATGACCTGCTGCAGAAGTTCAACGAACAGATCACCCTCGAGTTCGAGGCGTCCATGGTCTACCGCCAGCTCGCGATCGCCGCCGACGACCTGGACCTGTCCGGGATGGCCGCGTGGCTGCGGCACCAGGCGGACGAGGAGATCGTCCACGCGAACAAGTTCATCGACCACGTCGCCGACCGGGACAGCTTCCCGACGATCGGCGCCATCCCGGCCCCGCCCGTGCAGGCCGGCCTGTCGGCCCTGGAGATCTTCCGGGCCGCGCTCGCGCACGAGCAGAAGGTCTCCGAGGCGATCCGCGAGCTGTACCGGGCCACCGAGTCCGCGGGCGACCTCAACTCGCGCCCGCTGCTGAACTGGTTCCTGGACGAGCAGATCGAGGAGGAGGCCACCGTCTCCGAGATCGTGGGCCAGCTCGAGCTCGTCGGCGATGACGGCTCGGGCCTGCTCCGCATCGACGGCCGCCTGGGCTCCCGTCCCGTGGAGACCACCGAGAACGACGCCTGAGCCCACCGGCGGCCTCGTCGGCCGCGCACGCACCGGCCCGGTCCCCCACGGGACCGGGCCGGTGCGTGTCCGTCCCCGCCGCTATGCTCGACCTGCGCCCTGCCCGCGCACCGGCGCGCCCGTCGGCCCCACCCCAGGAGGAACCATGGTCGGACTCGTAGCCCTGCTCGACGACGTCGCCGCCCTCGCCCGCCTCGCCGCCGCGAGCGTGGACGACGTGGCCGCAGGGGCGGGACGCGCCGCGGCCAAGGCGGCGGGTGTGGTGGTCGACGACGCCGCGGTGACCCCGCAGTACATGGCCGGCGCAGCCGCGGCCCGCGAGCTGCCGATGATCTGGCGGATCACCAAGGGCTCCCTGCGCAACAAGCTCGTGTTCATCCTGCCCGCCCTGCTGCTGCTCGACTGGCTCGCCCCCTGGATCCTGCCGTGGCTGCTGCTGGCCGGCGGCACCTACCTGTCCTATGAGGGCGCGCACAAGGTGTGGGGCAAGCTCACCGGCCACGGGCATGCCGACGACGAGGAGCCCGCCGTCGAGCGGGGTCCGGAGGCCGAGGACACCGTGGTGCGCGGGGCCATCACCACGGACTTCATCCTGTCCCTGGAGATCATGGTCATCTCCATGAACGAGGTGGCCGACCTGGGCTTCTGGATGCAGGCGGCGGTCCTGGCGGTGGTGGCCGTCCTCATCACCGTGGGCGTGTATGGGGCCGTGGGGCTGATCGTGAAGATGGACGACGTCGGCCTGCACCTGCACCAGAACGCCTCGACCTCCGGCGGCCGCTCGTTCGGCGCCGGGCTGGTCAAGGCCATGCCGCACGTGCTGCGCGTGGTGACCGTCATCGGCACCGTGGCGATGCTCTGGGTGGGCGGCCACATCGCCCTCGTGGAGCTGGACGCACTGGGCGTGCCGTGGCCCTACGCCGTGCAGCACGGGATCGTCGAGCCCGTCACACACGCCGCCGGCGCGTTCCTCGGCTGGCTCACGGAGACTGCGACGTCGGCTGTGTGGGGCCTGCTCTGGGGCTCGGTCGCGCTCGGGGTGGTCCTGCTCGTCGGACGCCTGCGCGGGAAGAAGGCCGCGCCCGCCCACTGATGCGGCGGCTGACGGGTCTACTCCCACCCGCGCCCGACGCCGAGGCCCGCAGACGCGCCGCTACGCACGGAACGTAGCGGCGCGTCTGCGGGCCTCGGCGCTGTCTCCGTCTCCCGACGGGCCCCGTCAGTCGGCGGTGAGGAAGGTGCGCACCGCGGAGACGAAGGCCTCGGGCTGGTCGGCGTGCAGCCAGTGGCCGGCGTCACGGACGGTCACGCGCACGACGCGCGGGAACAGCTCCTTCATCCGCGGCACGTCCTCGTCCTGGACGTAGTCCGACTCGGCGCCGGCCAGCCACAGGACCGGATGGTCGAACACGCGCGCCGGGTCCTCGGGGACCACCGGGTCCGGGAACGAGCCGATCTCCCGCAGGTGCTCGAAGAGCATGGCCACGTTGGGCTGCCACGCGAAGTGGCCGGCCGTGCGCCGCAGGTTCTGCAGCAGGAAGCCGCGCACCCGCGCGTCGTGGACGTGCTCGGCCATGGCCGCGTCGGCCTCGGCCCGCGAGTCGTACGCGTCCAGGTCCATGCGCAGCATGGTGCCCAGCAGGTGCACGAACTCGTCCGTGGCCTGCGGTGAGAGCCGCGGGGAGATGTCCTCCACGATCAGCCGGTCCACGAGCTCCGGGTGCCGCAGGGCGAGCACCATCGCGACCTTGCCGCCCATCGAGTGGCCCAGCAGGTGGACCGGCCCGTCGGCGGCGAGGCCGGCGCGCAGGTGGGCGGCCACCCGGTCCGCGATCTCGCGGTAGTCCACCCGGTCCGTCCAGGGCGAGGCGCCGTGGTCCGGCAGATCGATCAGCTCCACCGTGAAGTCGTCGCCCAGCTCCTTGGCCGGGCCGGTGAAGTTCCGGCCCCGGCCCATGAGGCCGTGCAGGAACGCGACGCGGCGCGGGCCCTCCCCGATGCGGGTGGAGGCCAGGGGGGCGTCGGACGGGTCGGAGGCGGCGGCGGTCGTGTTCACCCGACTCAGGCTAGCGCGGGACCGCGCCGGCGCCTCCCCCGCCTTACAGTCATCTCGACCCTCTGAGATGGGCGCGAACAGTGTCATACTGACCAGAACAGCCCCGCCAGTCCGCCCCGGGAGGTCCCATGCCGGTCGCTGAGGCCCGCGTCAGCGTGGCCGTGTCCACGGCCGTCTTCGGCGTGCGCCCGGACCCGCACGGCGTGCCCCGCCTCTGTGTCGCCCTCGTCCCGCGGATGCGCGAGCCGTTCCTGGACCGGTGGGCGCTGCCGGGCGCGTGGCTCGGCGCGGACGAGGAGCTGGCCGACGTCGCCGCACGCGTGGCCGCCGAGTGCGTGCCCGGTCCCGTCCGTCGCCTCGAGCAGCTGGCGGCGTTCGGCGCCGTGGACCGTTCCCCCACCGGACGCGTCCTCACGGTGGCCCACTGGGCGCTCAGCCCCGCCCTGGACGACGACGGCGCCGCCCCGGCGTCCAGCCCGGACCCGGACGTGGCCGGGCTGCCCATCGGGGTCCATGTGCGCTGGCACCGGGCCGACGCGCCGCCCGCGCTGGCGTTCGACCACGCGCAGATCCTGGCGGCGGCCGTGGCGCGCCTGCGCGCGGACCTGCCGCGAGCCGGCGTCGGGCACGCGCTGCTGGGGCCCTCCTTCACCCTCGCCGAGCTGCGCGTCGTGCACGAGGCCGTCCTCGGCCGCGGCCTCGACGCCGCCAACTTCCGCCGCGCCACCCTCGCCGCCGGGACCCTCGAGGAGACCGGCGAGGTCCGCGGCGGCACCCCGCACCGCCCGCCCAAGCTCTACCGCTACCGGCCCGCCGTTGACCACCAGCCCCGACCCAGGAGTCACCCATGACCACCCCGACCGGGACCACCGCCTCGGTGGCCCGCACCCTGACCCTGATCGACAAGGACGCCGCGCGCGGCTCCTCGTGCTCCCCCGACCTGACCCGCGGCCCCTGGGCGTTCGACGCCGGCCTGCCCGCCTACGGCCCCGGCGCATCGCAGGACGACGCCGTCCCGGCCGACGCCCCCGTGCAGGGCCGCATCCCCGAGGAGTACCAGCGGGCCTCGGACGAGGAGCTCCACGCCCGGATCAGCGCGGCGCGGCAGACGCTCGGCGAACGCGTCGTCGTGCTGGGCCACTTCTACCAGCGCGACGAGGTCGTCCAGCACGCCGACTTCGTGGGCGACTCCTTCCAGCTCGCGCGGGCGTCCCAGGGCCGGCCCGAGGCGGAGGCGATCGTGTTCTGCGGCGTGCACTTCATGGCGGAGACCGCGGACCTTCTCTCCACCCCGGACCAGGCCGTCATCCTGCCCAACCTCGCCGCCGGCTGCTCCATGGCGGACATGGCCGACCTGGACTCGGTCGAGGACGCGTGGGAGCAGCTCGAGGCGGTCTACGGCACCGAGCCGGACGACGACGGGCGCGTGCCCCTGCTGCCCGTGACCTACATGAACTCCTCCGCGGCCCTCAAGGGCTTCGTCGGCGAGCGCGGCGGCATCGTGTGCACGTCCTCCAACGCCTCGGCCGTGCTGGACTGGGCGTTCGAGCGTGCCCAACGCGTCCTGTTCTTCCCGGACCAGCACCTGGGCCGGAACACGGGCCGCGCCAGGGGGATCCCACTCGAGCAGATGCCGACGTGGAACCCCCGCCTGCCGCTGGGCGGGAACTCCGAGGACGCCCTGCGGGACGCGAAGGTCCTGCTGTGGCACGGCTTCTGCTCGGTGCACCGCCGCTTCACCGTGGCGCAGATCGAGCAGGCCCGCGCCGAGCACCCGGACGTCCAGGTGATCGTGCACCCCGAGTGCCCCCTGCCCGTGGTGGAGGCCGCGGACTCCTCCGGGTCCACCGACTTCATCGTCAAGGCGATCCAGGCGGCGCCGGCCGGCTCGACCTTCGCGATCGGCACCGAGATCAACCTCGTGCAGCGCCTGGCCGCCCAGCACCCCGAGCACACGATCTTCTGCCTCGACCCCGTGATCTGCCCGTGCTCCACCATGTACCGCATCCACCCCGGCTACCTCGCGTGGGTGCTCGAGGAGCTCGTGGCCGGCCGCGTGGTCAACCGGATCACCGTGCCCGCGTCCGTCGCCGACCCGGCCCGCACCGCGCTCGAGCGGATGCTGGCCGTCGCGCCGAAGCAGTCGGCCGCGCAGTCCGCCGGGGCCGGGACGTGACCCCGGCCGACCGCGCCCCGGCGACGCCGGCCCCGCAGCCGGACGTGGAGCGGATCGTGGCCGCAGCGCTCGCCGAGGACGCGCCCTGGGGTGATGTCTCCTCGGAGGCCTTCGTCCCGGAGCAGGCCCGGATCACCGCGCGCGTGGTGGCCCGCGAGGCCGGGGTGCTCTCCGGCACGAACGCCCTCGAGGCCGCCTTCCGGCTCGTCGACCCGGCCGTGTCCGTCACCCTGCACCTGGCCGACGGCGCCGACCTGTCCCCCGGCGCCGTCGTCGCCGAGGTCGCGGGCCCCGCCCGCTCGGTGCTGCGCGCCGAGCGCGTGGCGCTGAACCTCGTCCAGCGCCTGTCCGGGATCGCCACGACGACGGCCGCCCACGTGGCCGCCGTGCGCGCCGGCGGCGGGCACGCGCGGGTGGTGGACACCCGCAAGACCACCCCGGGTCTGCGCGTGCTCGAACGGCAGGCGGTGCGGGACGGAGGCGGGCACAACCACCGCTTCAGCCTCTCGGATGCCGTGATGCTCAAGGACAACCACCTGGCCGCGCTGGGGTTCGGCGGTGCCGGCGACCCGGGCGAGGCCCTCACCGCGGCCCTGCGCGCCGGGATGGCCCGCCTGCCGCACACCACCCACGTGGAGGTGGAGGTCGACCGGCTCGAGCAGATCCCGGCGGTGCTCGCCGCCGAGGTCGACACGATCATGCTGGACAACTTCTCGCCGGCCGAGCTGCGGGCCGGCGTCGAGCTCGTGGCGGGCCGCGCCGTCGTCGAGGCCTCCGGCGGGGTGAGCCTCGAGACGATCGGGGCGATCGCGGCCACGGGCGTGGACGTGATCTCGGTGGGAGCGCTGACCCATACCGTCCAGTCCCTGGACCTGGGCCTGGACGCCGTGGTCGAGGAGGGCTCGCCGCGCCGATGAGCACCACCCTCGACCTGGACCACGCGGCCACCTCGCCCGTCCGGCGCAGCGCGCTGGAGGCGATGTGGCCCGCCCTCACCGGCGTCTACGGCAACCCCTCCTCGGCGCACGAGGCCGGCCGGGCGGCGGCGGCCCTGCTCGAGGACGCCCGCGCGCGGGTGGCCCGCGCGATCGGCGCCCGGGCCGGGCAGGTCGTGTTCACCTCGGGCGGCACGGAGGCCGACGCGCTCGCCGTGCTCGGCACGGTGCGCGCCCGGATCCTCGCCGGCCGCCCGGCGAACCACGTGCTGACCACGGGGATCGAGCACAGCGCGGTGCGGCAGTCCTGTGACCAGCTGGCCCGGCTGCACGGCGTCGAGGTCGAGCACCTCGCGCTGGACCGTGACGGCCTGACCTCGGCGGACGACCTCGCCGCCCGCCTGCGCCCGGACACCGCGCTGGTCAGCGTGCACCTGGCCCACAACGAGGTGGGCACGGTGCAGCCGGTGGCCGAGCTGGCCGCCGTCGCCCGGGAGGCGGGCGTGCCGCTGCACGTGGACGCGGTGCAGGCCGCGGGGCAGATCCCGGTGGACGTGCGCGCCCTCGGGGCGGATCTCGTGGCGCTGTCCGGGCACAAGGTCGGCGGGCCCAAGGGGGTCGGCGCGCTGTGGGTGCGCCCGGGTCACGCCCTGGAACCACTCGTGCCCGGCGGCGGCCAGGAGCGGGGCCGGCGGTCCGGGACGCAGAACGTGGCCGGTGCCGCCGGGTTCGCGGCGGCCTTCGAGGAGGCCGAGGCGGAGCGCACCGCGGCCGCGGACGCGTGGTCCGGGCTGCGGGACCGGTTCGCGGCGCGCGTGCTCGACGGCGTCCGGGAGCTCGTTCCCGACGCGCGGCTGACCGGCCATCCCGCGCGGCGGCTGCCGCGTCACGCCTCGTTCGTGCTGCCCGGCGTGAACGGCGAGTCGGTGCTGGAGGAGGCGGCCCGCCGGGGCGTGCTGGCCTCGGCGGGGTCCGCGTGCTCGGCCCACGACGCCGAGCCGTCCCCGGCCCTGCTCGCGCTGGGCCTCAGCGAGGACGAGGCCCGCACGGCCCTGCGCTGCACGTTCGGCCCGGACGCCGACGCCCCGCTGCTCGAGGCCGCCGCGGACGCGATCGTCGACGCCGTCCGGACGGTCGCCGCCCTGCGCTGAGCGGCCCCGGGCCGGTCGACCCCGCTGCCGCCGGGGGCCGGCGTCGGAAGTTCACCCGGGGGTCAGCCCGACGCCACATGTCCCTCGCCTGCGTGCCCCACCCTGGCCCCGTGAAGCAGACCACCGCACCCCTGTCCCACTCCGCCTCCCGCCGTTCGGTGCTCGCCGCGGCGTCCGCCGCCGTGTTCGCCCCCGCCCCCTCTGGTGGCGGGGGCAGGGTCGGGGGGGGCGGGCTGGAGAGCCCCCCCCCCCGAGCCGGAGCGGGAGGGGGCGAGAAGCGCGCGCTCGGGCGCGGCGGGGGGGGGCGCGACGAGCCGTTCCGCGAGGTCGACGGCGGGCGCGGGCGTGAGCCCGCCGAACATGACGTGCGGGAAGGCCGCGGCCTGCCGGGTCAGGGCCTCGACGAGCGCGGGGGGCCCGTGCCCGTGCACCACGGACCACCAGGACGCCATCGCGTCGATGGCGCGGTGACGCTCCCCGCCCGGCCCCTCGAGGTCGAGGTGGACGCCCCGGGCACCGCGCACGGCGTAGAGCTGGCGGGC
>NZ_VIGS01000116.1:0-594 GCF_006704135.1 Micrococcus sp. R8502A1 | reverse complement strand
TTCCATGCGACCGAGTGGGATCGACGTTTGTGCGATCGTCGGCAGCGTCAGCGGTGTATAAGAGACAGGGGGGGGGCGGGACGCGGGGTTCACTCGAGCCCGGCGCGGACGGCCGAGTCCCACAGGCCCTCGGCCCACGGCAGGCGGGTGTTGACGACCTCGTCCGCGCCGGCGGCGGGCGTGTCCTCGGCCTCGGTGTCGGTCTCGGAGGGCCGCCCCGTCACGGAGTACAGGGTCTCCCCCGGCATGACCAGCTCGAGACGCTCACGCGCCTGCTGGGTCACGTAGGCGGGATCGTCCCACAGCTGGATCCGCCGTTCGTAGTCCTCGCGCTGGGCCTGCATGGTGGCGATCTCCTCGCGCGCGGCCGAGATCTCCAGCTGCTGGTTCAGGAACGCGCGCAGCGTGGGCGCCACCAGGACGGCGGCCACCAGCAGCACGGCGACGACGATGAGCGAGCGGCCCGTGATCTGCCGGGCCGGCACCGGCTCCGGCAGCGGGGCCCGACGGCGGGCGGCCGTGGCGGCGGCGGATGCTGTGTCTTATACACTGCTCCGAGCCCACGCGACGGAGCAACCACCTCTCAGCCCTCTC
>NZ_VIGS01000115.1:0-599 GCF_006704135.1 Micrococcus sp. R8502A1 | reverse complement strand
CGTGATCCTCGTCAGCGGCGGAGCCTTCGGACTCTGACGTAGCGGCAGCGATCCAAACGGCCCCGACCGGGCGCACCCCTCTCGGTTCAGACCGCGACACCTACCTGCAGCCAGTCCTGCGTGATCGCGGCAACAAGACCGCCACGGAGCGCTGCAAAAACCCCGCCACCAAGCGAACGAAGCCACAGGGCAGGGCGTGTAAAGGGGTATACCCGCGTGGACGTGGGTCAAGAACACTCCGTGCGACCACGCAGCCCTGTCCGAAGCGCCCGCATCCCCTCAAGAATGGCGAGGCACATTCTCGCCACGGCGCTTGCCAGGTAGATGCGGACCCGTACAGGGACAGACGACACGGGCCCGCCTGCCGGAGCAGACGGGCCCGTGCACTCCCTCATCGGGAAGGTCGGGTCACTCGCGGTGCAGCTTGTCCTGCACCGTGCCCGCCAGCTTCTCGACGCGGTTGGGCACCTCCGTGGTCCCTTCCCCTTATACACATCCCCGAGACCACGAGACGTAAATACGTCTCGTTTGCCGCCCTCCGCTTGAAAACCAACTACACCAAACAGAACCACACCTCTCCCGCCGTGCGGGGTGTGGAA